>JADGPX010000111.1 GCA_017882215.1 Chitinophagaceae bacterium
TTGTTGTTTGTTGTTTGTTGTTTGTTGTTTGTTGTTTGTTGTTTGTTGTTTGTTGTTTGTTGTTTGTTGTTTGTTGTTTGTTGTTTGTTGTTTGTTGTTCCTGTCTATTTTCTTATTTCTTATTTCTTATTTCCTGTTATTTATTTATCTAATAATTCAAACATTTCCGCCAATACTGCTTTATCATCAAAAGGATATTTAATTCCTTTTATCTCCTGGTATTTTTCATGTCCTTTCCCTGCCACTAAAAGAATGTCTTCTCTTTTAGAAAAGCTAACAGCAGTTTTAATGGCTTCCTTTCTATCTGCTATTGAAATATATTTTTTGCGGCATGTAATGTTCACTCCGCCTTCCATATCTTTTATTATTTCATTTGGATCTTCGCTCCTCGGATTATCAGAAGTGAAGAATATTTTATCGCTATGCTCGCAGGCAACTTCTGCCATAACAGGACGTTTTGTTTTATCCCTGTCGCCGCCACATCCAACAACCGTAAGAATTTTTTCTTCTCCATGGCGTAAGTTTTTTATTGCAGCTAAAACATTCAATAATGCATCAGGAGTATGAGCATAATCAATTATGCCAATAACTTTTTCTTTGGGAGAAACCATGTAATCAAATCTTCCTTCAGCACCGGTAAGGCTACTTAATACCTGTAATACAATTTGTTTATCTTCTCCTAAACAAACTGCTGCAGCATAGACTGCCAGAAGATTGTAAGCATTGAAAGTGCCGATAAGTTTAAAGTGAACTTCTATTTCATTAATAGTCATCAATAAACCGGTCAAACTATTCTCTAATATTTTCCCTTTAAAATCAGCCATAGTTTTAAGGCTATAGAAATATTTTTTTGACGCAGTATTTTGAAGCATAACAGCTCCACGCTTATCATCTGCATTGGATATCGCAAACGCGGAAGAAGAAAGCTCATCAAAGAATTTTTTCTTTGCTTTTATATACTCGTCAAAGGTTTTATGGTAATCGAGATGATCGTGTGTTATGTTGGTAAATATGCCACCCGTAAACCGGAGCCCGGCTACTCTGTGCTGATCCAATGCATGCGAACTCACTTCCATAAAAACATAAGTGCAGGAACTGTTCACCATTTTTGCCAGTAACTTATTTACACTAACAGCATCAGGAGTAGTATGTGTTGAGGGTAATATTTTATCAGCAATCTGATTTTGCACTGTGCTTATCAAACCACATTTATACCCGATTGCAGAAAATAATTTAAATAAAAGTGTGGCAATAGTTGTTTTGCCGTTAGTTCCTGTAACACCAATTAATTTTATTTTGTGTGATGGTTGTGCGTAAAAATTATGTGCCATAATTCCTGCAGCTGCAGCGCTGTTCTCAACTACCAGATACATTACCCCATTCTTAATGTCGCCGGGAAGATCTTCGCAAATAATAACAGCAGCGCCATTTGTGATAGCAGTGTTAATATAATTATGCCCGTCAGTATTACTTCCTTTAATGGCAATGAAACATGAGTCTGTTGTAACCTTTCTTGAATCAATTTGCAGATCATTCACTTCATCAACTGCATTGCCTGTTATTGATTTGATGTTTACTGTATACAATATGTCCTGCAATGATGCCATTAATTCATTTGTATATTTATTGTTTGTCCTTTTGTAAATGTTGTACCCTCCTGTAATGATTGATAGATCACTTTTCCTCTACCGCCGACTGTAACTATTAATCCATAATTCTCCAGCATATAAACTGCATCTTTTAAACCTAATCCTAAAACCCGTGGCATAACCGCAGATTGAGCCGAAGGATTGTTCATCGCATTTAGAATTACTTTATTATCATACATATTTATACTTCTCCAATACCCCGCTGCCCCTGAATCTAAATAAGGCAGATCCAAAACACTTAATATTTTATTGATATCATTTTTTAAGCCGTAGTAATTATAAGTGGAGCTATCCTTAACTGCTGCTGATTGAAAGAAAGGATGATAAGAAAGATCAGATGCATAAACTTTATCAGCAACCTCTCTGAAAACGGGACCTGATACAACACCACCATAAGCCAGCTTTGATTCATTACTGTTTTGTATAACTACTGCAATTGTATACTTCGGCTTCTCAACAGGAAAAAATCCTATAAAAGAAGATTGATAAATTTTATTGGCTTTATTATATCCGCGATTATCCAGTGCCGTTACTGCTGTGCCGGTTTTACCTGCAAAAGAATACATGCCGGTTTTTAAGCTGTGGGCAGTGCCGTGTTCACTTTCAACAACATTCAGCAAACAATCTTTTAATTTCCCTAAAGTTTCATCACTGCAGATTTTTTCCACCAATACCTGCGGTGTAAAAGATTTTATATCAACTCCCATATCCCTTACTGAATTAACGAGGTAAGGCTTCATCATTCTTCCATTATTGGCAACAGCATTATACACCATCAGCATATGCAATGGAGTGATGAGTTCTTCGTACCCGTGCGCCATAAAAGGTAATGTGGTTGCGCCCCAAAATTTTCCGCCGGGTTTTTTAATAAGAGGAAAAGCCTGACCAACTATATCAACTCCTGTTGCTGTATCCAACCTCAAATGATGCAAATGATTATAAAACTGAGTAGGGTTATTATGGTAATATTGCTCTGCAAGTTTTGCGAAGGCAACATTGGATGATCTCGCAAAAGCCTGTTTCACTGTAATTCTTCCGGTACCTAAATGTGAATCCCGGATCTTTAATCCATAAAAAAGTTTGCTTCCACCTTCGCAATCCACAATGGTATTTGTATCAACATGTTTATCTTCTAAAAGAGATAATAATGTTGCCAATTTAAAAATGGAACCAGGCTCTGTTTTTTTACCGATACCATAATTATAATCTTCCATGTAAGTTCCATCAGGACGCTTGCCCAGGTTTGCAATGGCTTTAATTTTACCTGTTTCAGTCTCCATAACAATGCAGGTTCCATGCAAAGAGTTGTTCATCACCATCATCTTCATCAATGCATTTTCAGCAACATCCTGCATGTATGTATCAATAGTGGTGATAATATCTTTTCCATTCTCCGGCTCAATTTCTGCACCGTCGACTGGTACATATACGCCAGCCATGTAACGCATCAAACGCTGACCGGTCTGTCCTTTCAGCAAACTGTCATACGTTCTTTCAAGACCAACATTTTTACTTGTATCTCCACGTGAAAGGCCGATGGTACGATTGGCTAATAACACATAAGGGTTTACTCTGCTATCACGTACATCTATAATAAACCCGCTTTTGTTTCTTCCTTCTTTTACTAAAACAAAATCTCTTAATTGCTTGTATTGCTCAAATGATATTTTCCTTTTCAGCAAAAAATACCTGTCTTCATTTTGATAAGCCAGCAGTAATTCTTTTTTATAATCCTGGGCAGATGCATCGTTAAAAAGATTAGATAATGAACTGCTTAGTGAATCAAGATTATCATAAAATCTTTTACCATTTTTTTCCCGTAAGCCTTCTGCTCCAAAATCAATATAGATATCAAATACAGGGATAGATGTGCTGAGCATGTTACCATCTTCACTATAAATACTTCCCCTTTCTCCATTTATAGGCATATACTTTAAATGCAGGCTGTCACTCATGCTCTTCCAATAACTTCCCTGAATACGCTGAATGTAAAAAGCCCTGCCTAACACTACAACTCCCAGCACAATAATGCCAAGGAAGCAGAGGTAAACACGCCATAGTATATCTTTTTTTACATCCAATTTTACTTGGTTAGTTTTTTATATAATAAGTCAACTTAATTTTTAGTTCTCTTTTGTGCTGTCACCAATTTTCATTGGAGGAGCAGTAAGCTCTTTTAGCCCCAAAGGCTCAACAGCCTTTACCAATTCACTTTCTTTACTTCTGAAAATTACATCCCGTTTCACAGTTTTAAATTCATACTCCATTTCTTTTAAATGCTTTGCTGTGGCATTAATTTTTCGAATGTTCTTATCTGCATAATGCCCGTTAGCTATGTATAAAACCGTAAGCAGTGCAGTAAATAAAAAAAAGGGAATATTCTTTACGATCCACCTGTAGTAAAACCATTTTCTCCAATCTTTTCTGGGATTGAAAGGTTTTTCTTTACCGGCTTTTATTTTATCTTCTGACATTAATTTTTTTTATTTTTTAAACTTTTTCAGCTATTCGAAGCTTTGCACTTCTGGCTCTTGGATTTTTTTTGATCTCCTCTTCATCAGGAATGATTGGCTTTTTTGTTAGGATGTGAAACGGGCTTTCATTTTTTGTTCCGTATACTTCATCAGTTTTCGCATCATCAACTCCTTTCTTAAAAAAATTCTTTACAATTCTGTCTTCCAAAGAATGAAATGTGATAATTGCTATACGACCACCCCCTTTTAAAACATCAATGCTTTGCTGCAACATTTCTTTAAGGGCTTCTAACTCATCATTAACTTCTATCCTCAGTGCCTGAAAAACCTGGGCAAAATATTTGTTAGGATTGCCTTTAACGGTGGCATGAACAGCATTTTTAAAATCAGTAATTGTTTGCATTGATGTTGTATTTCTCTGCTGTACAATTGTTCTGGCTAATGTTTTTGAATTGGTGATCTCTCCATATTGCTCAAAAATTTTGTGCAACTTTTCTTCTGGATAATTTTTTAACACATCCATTGCCATCAATGTCTGTCGCTGGTCCATCCGCATATCCATGGCTGCATTAAACCGGGTTGAGAATCCACGCTCTGCTTTATCAAACTGGTAACTGGAAACGCCTAAGTCTGCTAATATTCCATCAACCTCTGTTATCTTATGCAAACGAAGAAATCGGTGCAGATGACGAAAATTTTGCGGAACAAAAATTATTCTTTCATCATCAGGTACATTTTTCTTTGCATCTTCATCCTGGTCAAAAGCAATTAATCTTCCTTCTTTATTTAATTTATCCAGAATAGCTTTGCTGTGCCCGCCACCACCAAATGTGCAGTCAACATATACCCCTGCCGGATTAATTTTTAATCCTACTATAACCTGTTGCAACATTACCGGCACATGATAAATGCCCTGTTGCATAAATTATAGTTCATTTTTTTTATCACCTGCCATAACATCTTTAGCCAGATTGCTAAATGCCTCGGGTGAAAAAGTTTCAAAGAACTGCTGGTACTTATTTTTATCCCAGATCTCAATTTTATTTACTGCCGAAACCAATACAATATCTTTTTCCAAGCCTGCGTATCCCATTAAGTTTTTTGGTATAAGTAAACGGTTGGCGCTATCCAGTTCAACCTGTGTTGCACCATTTAAAAAGTACCGCCTAAACTGCCGAACTTTAGGCTCAAAATCATTTAGATCACTTATCTCAGAAAAAATGGGTTTCCAGCTTTTCATTGGGTACAGACTCAGGCATTTTTCAAAACCGCGGTTTATTACAAAATGCTCTGAACCACCTTCAGGTAATTGCTTTTTAACTGCCGAAGGAAGCAAAAAACGTCCCTTAGCATCCAAGGTTGATTCATATTCACCTATAAAGCCTATCATTATTAATGGTTTAGAGCGGGTTTGGCAATAATTTCCACAAAATAACACTTTTTCCCACTTGACCAACTAATTTGTAAAAAATTTTTTATACACATACTTTTATTTAATATCAGAGAGGAGATTATATTTTAAATCTTTAAAATGAAATGGTAGCAGATTATTTAGGTATACCGCTTTAAAAAAAATTGGGTATCAAAGAAGAAATGAAAGTGCAATTGATTGGGCAAGCCGAAGATTATTTTGATCTCTTAGAGAGAAATATATCATCCTAATTTTGTAAAAAAAATGAAACTCCTGATTTCATTCATTTGTTTGTAAAGACAAAAAAAGAATTTGAATCTGAGATGAGAAAACTAAAACAGAACATAAAACCCACAATAGTTATTTGGGCATCATGGTATAAAAAAAGTGCAGAAATTTCTGCAGATATCACAGAAGATGTGATTAGAGATTATGCATTACTAAATGATCTTGTTGATGTAAAAGTTTGTGCTGCAAGTGATACCTGGAGCGGATTAAAATTAGTGGTTCCGTTAGCTAAAAGATAAGTTTAATCTTCCGGAGAAGTTATATTTTTTTGCGGCATATCAATAGTGAAGCAACTTTCTTTACCTAATGTACTTTCTGCTTTTATTTTTCCATGATGTGCATTTACAATAGTTTTTACATAACTCAAGCCTAAGCCAAAACCCTTAACATTATGAAGATTACCGGTGTGTGCTCTGTAAAATTTTTCAAAGACGCGGTGCAGGGTTTCTTTATTCATTCCAATGCCGTTGTCTTCAATCTTAATACGAAAATGATTATTGATATTTTGAGTACAAAGCTTAATTACTAAATTATCTTTCGAATATTTTACAGCATTGTCAAGCAAATTATTGATAAGATTTGTAAAGTGAACTTCATCCGCTAATATCAGGTCATTCTCGGCCTCTAAACTAACTTCAAGCTTACCTTGTTTTTCTTCAACAGGCAATTTCATATTATTAACTGCCGTATTAATTAAGTCATGTGCATGTAAGGTTTTTAAATTTAATTGTATTTGCTGCTTATCTAATAAAGCTGCCTGCAGTATAGTTTCCACCTGCTTATTCATCCGCTTATTTTCTTCTTTAATTATTCCTGAGAAATAATCTGTTTTAGTTCTATCCTGCATCACCTTTTCATTTTTTAAAGCATCTACAGCAAGTGAAATAGTAGCAAGCGGTGTTTTAAATTCATGCGTCATGTTGTTGATAAAATCAGATTTTATTTCACTTAATTTTTTTTGTTTTAATAATGCTTTTAACGTGATAAAAAATGCGGCAAAAATTAAAATAGTAAACAACACAGAGCCGATTACCATCCACGACATTTGTTTCCAAACAATATTTTTAAAATCGGGAACAACAACTACCAGCAATTCTTCAGGAGAAACTCCTTCTGAAATACTTCCGCTTGGAGAAATCAATGGATAAACAATTGACTTATTTTTAGCAGTATCCTCGTATAACCTTGCAAAGTTGTCTGATAATATCTGTTCCCCAATCATAGAAATTGGCCCTATTGCAAATTCAAAGGGTGTTTCTTTAAGGCCATGAATTTGAAATGCATTTTTTATTGTAGTGCGTATTTCATCCCGACTGAATTTATGTGTAATAGTTAAAGGGAATCCATTTAAAGGAGAAAGTACATCATTGTTCTTTTTACTATCGAAGGGAGATAAATTTCCCTTTTGCTCTACTAAGTCATTACCCGCAGTTGCAGTAATTATGCTTAAACGCTCTTCAAACTGGAGTTCCTTATCAATATGCATCTGCTTTATCCATAGATACTGGAAGAAGATCAATCCTATCAGTGAAAGAAAAACGAGAACAGTTATGATCGGAAATATTTTCTTCATGAATTACAAAATTAACCCTGGCAATACCCTTAAAAAAATGTGTGAAATAGATTAAGCAATTTTAACTAAGTATTATCTTTTAAAAAATATTGAAAAATATTTTAGTAAAGCAATATATACTTCACGAAAATAAATATAATTTAGAAGTATGATTTCACCTGCAAGAGGCACATTATTAATTGCCAATCCATTTTTAAAGGATCCTAATTTTATACGAAGCGTAATTTTTCTTTGTGAACATAAAGAAGAAGGAAGCTTTGGATTTGTACTGAATAAAAAATTTCCTAAAACATTAGGAGAGCTGATACCTGATTTGCATGATTACAAAATCCCCGTTTATTATGGAGGCCCTGTGCAAAAAGATACCATACACTTCCTGCATCAATATCCTGAACTAATTCCCGGCGGCGAAGAAGTTCTTGAAGGTGTATACTGGGGAGGTAATTTTGAAAGCCTTGTTTCTTATATAAAAAATAATGATATCGATTTTAATAAGATAAGATTTTTTATTGGATACAGCGGCTGGAGCGAAGGTCAGTTAGATGGCGAGCTGGAAGAAAAAAGCTGGCTTACTGTTGATGCTATAAGAAAACTTATTTTTCATAAAAAGCCTGAAGAGACATGGAAAGATTCCCTAAAACATTTAGGCGGTGATTATGAAATGATGATTAACTTTCCCATCGATCCGCAATTGAATTAACCCCTCCCTAAATCCCTTCGAAAGAAGTGCTCACTGTCATTCAAGGGTTGCCGGTAATAATGTGCTGCCTTTATTTATTATCTTTCCCAAAAAATAATTGCTGTATAATTTTTTAAAAATACCGGCAAAGCTGGCTTTATATTTTTACTGCAGAAAGATAATTATTAATAAAAAAGAATTGTTGCAAAGCGATGGTCCTCTGTTAATCGCTGCCAATCATCCTAGCTCATTTTTAGATGCTGCTATCTTAGCAACATTATTTAAGCATTCAATCTATTCCCTGGCAAGAGGCGATGCATTTGTAAATAACTTTTACAAAAGATTACTTTTCTCTTTAAAGATGTTACCGGTTTACAGGATAAGCGAAGGCGCTGAAAACCTTGAACATAATTATACAACATTCTCTGCCTGCATTGATATCTTTAAAAAAAATGGAATTGTTTTAATATTCAGTGAAGGCTTATGCAAAAATGAATGGCATTTAAGATCACTAAAAAAAGGTACGGCAAGATTGGCCATAAGTGCCTGGCAGCAAGGCATACCGTTAAAAGTTTTACCATTGGGAATTAACTATAGTTCATTCAGAATTTTTGGTAAAAATGTAATTCTGAATTTTGGAGAGATAATAACTGATCCCGATAGCTATCAGGATGAAAAAAATTTACCTGATGGTAAAGCTGTAATTGATTTCAATTTAAAATTACAGCAACAGTTAAAAAACCTGGTGATAGAAGCTGAACCTTCAGATAAAGAAAAGATCAAAAAAATATTTTTTATACAGCAACCATTAATAAAAAAAATATTGCTTTTTATTCCCGCCATTGCGGGACTGATATTACATGCACCTTTATATTACCCGGTTATTTTATCAATTAAAAACAGAGCTAATGATCATTACGATTCTATCGTAGTTGGATTATTATTTATCCTTTATCCAATTTATCTTTTAGTAATAACGATAATCGTGTATTTTATATCAGGA
>JADGPX010000112.1 GCA_017882215.1 Chitinophagaceae bacterium
AATAAATTCCTCTGTCGGTTTCAAAAGCAATATGGCTTCCTGCAAAAAAGCTTTTTAAAGTACGTTGATCTTTTTTCAGAATTATAAAATCGGAAGGCTGAGAAAAACAGTTTAAATAAAAAAGAAAAGCAGTAAAAAAGAAAAAGAAATTTTTCATTTTCATAATATGCTATTGATGTTTCTTTATTAAAAATAAAACACCAACAAATAAAGCTGTTCCAAAACACAGCAATATAAACCCCGAAATACGGTTGATGACCCGGATGTTGTGAACCGTAAGTTTTGATCTGAGCTTTCCGGCCAGAATTACTTTACCAACATCAGCGCTCATGTTTATAATAAGACAGGTGCCAAAAATTATTATTCGTTCTTTTATGGTATGCGTAATAGAAATTGCCGTAACAGATGTTAGCCAAAAAGCAATTGCACCCGGATTAAGTGTATTAACCAAAAAACCTTGCAATGCAAGTTTTACGTGGTCGCTTCCCTGGAGCGGCGGCAATGAGATATCCTGCGGATGAACATCTACCTTTTTAAAAAATAAGTAGAACACACCCATACTTATTAAAAACACACTCCCTGTAATGCCTATCGGTTTTTTAAAATCGAGGAGCGCTGTAACAAACTCAGAAAAAACATTGCTCAACAATATCCACACCAGGTCACTGATCCATACACCGACAACGAAACTAAAACCGCCTTCTTTACCATTATTGATGCTTTGTTTTATAATGGTAAAAATTATAGGGCCAACAGAAATAACCAGCAACATTCCCATCACGAATCCTTTTATTATCGCCTGTATTATATCTGCCATTATAAACTTTTAAATAAAAATACCGCTGTTTAAAACTACAATTTAAATAATAAAATTATTTGCAGTTTTATCTTTGCGGCACACGGCATTATTTAACAGCAACGCCTTTCAAAAATTTTTGCCAGTCTTCCAGCATATTACCTTTTAATACCCTGGGAAATTTATGTTGTCCGCCAACTTTTCCTTTTGCCTTCATAAAATTCATAAAGGTTTGCTCGCTTAGTACATCAACAAAAACTTCTTTTAAAGCATGCTTTCTTTCTACTTCATAATCATCATTCAACTCTTTTAATTTATTGTCAATTCTTATTTTCAGATCTTCACTATTTATTTTATCATCTGTTGCAATATACCATTGATGAGCAAAGAACGAGCCGTAAGGCACACCTGCAACAGTAAATTCAGGAATAGAAATATTTAATTCTTCGCTCACCAGCTCAATAGCCTTGTTTATATTATCAACACTTAAATGCTCGCCAACAAGACTTAAGAAATGTTTTGTTCTGCCTGTGATAATTATTTCACTTTTATCAATATCAACAAAGCGAACGGTATCACCAATTAAATATCTCCACGTGCCGGCATTAGTGCTTATCAATATTGCATAATCTTTTCCCTCCTCTACTTCATGTATCATTAATGCGTTGGGGTTGGCAACCATGTTGCCTTCGTTGTCAAAATTCTCATCATCAAAAGGCACGAACTCAAAAAATATATTATTGTTGATGGCGAGTTTCAGCCCCTTTGCATCCTGCCGATTCTGGTAAGCTAAAAACCCCTCGCTTGCAAGGTATGTCTCGATGTATGTGATTGGTTTGCCTAACAATTTTTTAAATCCTCTTTTATATGGTTCCATAGCAACCCCGCCATGAACATAAAAAGCAAGATTGGGCCAAACCTCATGTATGTTTTTAAGATTATACCGTTCAATAATTTTTTCCATACACAGTTGCACCCATGCAGGCACGCCAACAAGAAAAGCAATATCCCATGTTGGCGCTTTCTCCACAATTTCTTCCAGTTTTTTTGCCCAGTCCTTTTCTCTTGCTATTTTTTTACCGGGTTTATATAATCCCTGAAACCAAAAAGGAATATTTTTTGCCTGTATCCCGCTAATATCTCCGGCAAAGTAAGTAGCGCTTTTTTGTAATTGTGTGCTGCCGCCTAATAGCAGCCAACCCTTGCTCACAGAGGCTCTTGGCACATTGGTATAAGTTGCCAACGTTAACAGGTAGCGAATGCTTGTAATGTTATTGGAACGAATAAGGTCTTTTGTTATGGGAATATATTTGCTGGCAGACTCGCTGGTGCCGCTGCTTAAAGCAAAAAGTTTTATTATGCCAGGCCAGCACACATCAGGCTTTCCCTCTAACGTTTTATACCACCACTCTTTATAAATTTTGCTGTAGTCGTATGTTGGTACTTCCTGTTGAAACATTTTTTCCGGATGGCGACTGAGCAGTATTTCATCGAACTTATATTTTTGACCAAACTCAGTAAAGCATGCTTTTCTCAACATCTTCCTTAATACTTTTAGCTGCTGACGCCTGGGTGAACTAACCGGTAAGTTAAGGGCACGGGCAATAGATTTAGGAAGCTTTATATCAATCAGCGCCATTAAGAGTAAGATTGGTTAAGAACAACAAATTTAATGAATACCTGAGCCAACTTCATCAATATTTTACAAAAGGAAAACATCTTTACAAATTATATTTATCTTATGGAATATTTATAAAAATTTATTTGATGAAAAAATATTACACCTTTTTACTATTGATTTTTTTTGTGATAACAGCTTATTCACAAAATAGCTCAATAAGAATAAATGAAAATACAATTGTAAAAGATTCTGCCGGAAATGTTTATCCATTTAATATATGGCAGGCTTTGATATTTAAAGCAGATTATACATTAAAGCCGGTAGATCCTCAAAATAAAAACACTGAATTTTTATTGATCGAATTAACGGATAAGCAAAAAAATGAAATACTTGAAAGAATGCCAAAACCAAGGGAGAGTCCATACTTCAGTACAGGTAAAAAGATAAGCTTATTTAAATCCACCGACATCAATAACAAAAAAATTAATCTTAAAGATGAAAAAGGAAAAATAATTGTTCTTAATTTTTGGTTTATAAATTGTGCCCCATGCAGAATGGAAATGCCTGACCTGAATGACCTGGTAGAAAAATATAAAGGAAACGACAGTGTATTATTTATTGCAGTAGCATTAGATACAAGAAGTGATATAAAAGATTTTTTAAAAAAAATGCCCTTTAACTATACAATTATTCATGAGGGAAGATATTTATCTGATATGTATGGCATTAAATCTTATCCAACACATGTGATTGTTGATACTGAAGGCAAAGTTTATTTTCATACCTCCGGCTTAGCAACAAATACTGTTTTTTGGTTAAAAAAAACCATTGATGAAATCCTCACTACGGGCAAATCTCCTAAAAACTAAATTCTCCATCAATATCTCTATAGAAGCACTGTATAAAATTTGAAATAGAATATTTCTGCGCCCTAAAATCACGCAAATCCTTTAATCAATTTAATCATGATTCAGACAAATTAAGTAGGTTTGTCACCTTAAATTATCTTACTAAAAATTTATTATATGAAGAAATTTTTTGTTTCTGTATTGCTGATTCTTGCGGTTTTTAAAGCAAGTGCAGATGAAGGAATGTGGCTGCCAATGCTATTAGGGCAACAGGTTTATGACGATATGGTAAAGCATGGCTTAAAACTAAGCAAAGAACAACTTTACAATATCAATAAACCAAGCATTAAAGATGCTATTATTATTTTCGGCGGAGGATGTACCGGCGAAATTGTAAGCAATGAAGGTTTAATATTTACCAATCATCATTGCGGGTATGGAACTATAGCAGGCGCCAGCACAGTAGAACACAATTATCTGCGTGATGGATTTTATGCCTACAGCAAAGACCAGGAAATTAAATCAAATATTACAGTGCAGTTTTTAGAGAGAATTGCAGATGTTACTAATGAAGTAGAAGCCGGATTAAAAGGTTTGAACTGGGCGGACCGCACTAAAAAAACCCCGGAAGTTTATAAAGCGATCACAGATAAAGCAGCAGACCCGGCTAATGGCCTTTCAGCAAGGATCTACAGTATGTTCAAGGGTAATCAATACATAATGTATGTATATAAAACATACAGAGATGTGCGGCTGGTTGGAGCTCCGCCTGAAAGCATTGGTAAGTTTGGCGGTGATACTGATAACTGGGAATGGCCACGCCACACAGGTGATTTCTCTATATTTCGGGTATATACAGATAAAGCCGGAAAGCCCGCAGATTACAGTGCGGATAATATTCCGCTGAAACCTAAATGGTTTTTGCCTGTTTCTATTAAAGGATTTAAAAATGGTGATTATGCAATGATATATGGATACCCCGGCGGCACCAACCGTTACGAAACAAGCTATGGAATTAAATTAAAAAATGAGATTGAAAATCCTTCGCTGGTACGCTTACGTGATGCAAGACTGAAATATATGTATGCAGAAATGATAAAAGATCCTGCAGTAAAATTAAAACTATCCTCTAATTATGCAGGTATCGCCAACTACTGGAAATTTTATGAAGGTGAAACAAAACAGCTTGAAAAATATCATACCTACGAAGCAAAACAACAGGCAGAGCAACAGTTTATGAAATGGGCTGCCAACAAACCTGAATACCAGAATATTTTTTCTGATTACCAAAAAAATTATGAAGCGTGGACTCCTTATGCAAAGCAAAGACAATATTTAATAGAAGGAATTCTCGGATCGCCGTTGGCAGCTTTTGCTTCATCATTACAACAGGTAGAAAATGCACTGGATAAAAAAGGTGGAAAGGACGATGTTAAAAAAGCAGTGGCAGCAGCAACCGTTGCAAGAAAAAAATTTCTGGATGGAGAAGATCTTTCCAGCGATGAAAAAATTCTTGCCACAACCGCTATGATGTTTTACAACGATATAGATAAAAGCCAGCAGCCTGCTGATATTTACAGGGATATTAAAAAAGAATTTGGTGATCTGAATGATGAAGCCACTTACAGGGCATGGGCTAAAAGTGTGTTTGCAAATACCATGATATTAAATAATGCAAAGTGGAAAGAGTTTATGGATAATCCTGATTTGGCAACACTGCAAAATGATCCTGCCTATGCTTATGCTTCGGCATTTGTAAAAAATTACAATTCAAAATATGCAAAGTATTACAGCGACTTTGTTAACAGGAATAATGAACTGGGAAGAATGTACATGAAAGGAATTATGGAAATGAATCCAGCCGCAGTAAAAAAAATGTACCCTGATGCAAACTTTAGCATGAGGGTTAGCTATGGCAATGTAAAAAGCTACAATCCACGGGACGCTGTGCATTATGATTATGCAACTACCAGCAAGGGAATTCTGGAAAAATATGTAAAGGGCGATTACGAATTTGATTTTCCTGAAAAAGCTTTGGATATGATAAAGAAAAAAGATTTTGGACAATACAAAGACAAAATAAAAAATGACCTGGTAACAGGCTTCATCACTACCAATGATATTACAGGCGGTAATTCGGGCTCACCTGTTTTGGATGGGTATGGAAATCTTATTGGTCTTGCTTTTGACGGTAACTACGAAGCATTAAGCCATAAGATTGCTTTTGACAAAGACCTTAACCGTACTATTAATGTTGATGTTCGTTTTGTTTTGTGGTGTATAGATAAATTAGGTGGCGCAAAAAATATAATTAATGAATTAAAGCTGGTGAAATAGCTCTTCTAAATATCTTCGTTAAGTGAGATGAAAATCACTTTTTAAAAAACCCTTTGCATTTTTTGCAAAGGGTTTTTATTTAGATGGTCTATTTAAAAAAATATTATCAGAAATCTATTCCAAATATCCTTTGATGAAATATTAATTCAATCCTGGCTTCTGCGGATTTTTTAAATATTTATCTAAAAATTTCAATGTTATTTCTGCAGCTTTCATTTGATTTTCTTTCTTTACAAAACCGTGTCCTTCATCGGGGAATAAAACATATTCAACCGGGGTTCCGTTCTTTTTAGCACCTGCAACAATTTCATCACTTTCTTTTTGCAATACTCTTGGATCATTAGTGCCTTGCAAAACCAGCAAAGGAGTTTTTATTTTTTCAGTATTGAAGAGAGGAGAAATGTTCCGCAACCTCACTGAGTCTGCAGTGTAAGGATCACCCATTTCCCGGTACAAAGCTTTGCGGAAACTTTCCCAATAAGGCGGAATACTTTTTAATGTTCTGGGCCAGTTGGCTACACCATAAAGATCTACACCAATTTTAAATTCGTTTGGATATTGAATGATACCTGCCAATGACATAAATCCACCATAACTTCCGCCATAGATACCGATCTTGGTTGAATCAATATTTTCCTGTTTTGCCAGCCATCTTTTTCCATACACACAATCCATAAGATCTTTGTCGCCGTGATCACGATCATCCATGGCATGAAAAGTTTTTCCATAGCCGCTGCTGCCGCGATTATTTACCATCAAAATTGCATAGCCATGATTTAAAAAATATTGAGCGCTTTGCGAATAGCCAACCCGTGATTGTCCGCCCGGGCCGCCATGCACCCATACAAGCGCCGGAACAGGTTTATCTTTAGAGGCTGCTAATGGATGATAATAAATTGCAGGCACATCCACACCGTCAAACGATTTAAAACGAACCACTTCTGATTTTGCAAGGTCATCACTATTGATCTCTGCATTTAATGTGTTGGTTACCTGCTTTAGTTTTTGCGTTTCAAAATTATAGAGCCATAAATTGTTGGGGCTTTTATCACTCCCAACAGTTAATATCATATTTTTTTCGCTGTTGCTTATGTTAACGCCCTGCACATCACCATCGGGTATTTCAGGAAATTTTATTGGCGAGCCTGTAGCATGATCAAAGAGAAAAACTTTATTTCTGCCGTCTTCATTTATTCCTATAACTCTGTATTTTCCATTTTCACTCAGGTACATGTATGCAACATCCCAGTTGGTTTCAAACACTTTTTCTTTTTGGCCACTTGCAATATTATATTTCATCAGGTAAGTAAATTCTTTCCCTTCATTGGTTGTAAAATAAAAAGAAGAATCATTCAATTCAAAACCAGTGGGTGAATAAGCGGCATCAGCATCAGTAGATATTTTTTTCATTTGCTTTGATGAAGCATTAAATAAATACATCTCATTTGCATCTGTTGTAATTGCTTTGCTTAAGAGAAAGTATTGCTCATTGAAAGATATATTGTCAACATTATAGCCGCTGTCATTTTTGTAGATCATGTTTGATGTCCATGTTGCGGTATCCATTTTATACAGATCAAAATATTTGGGATCCCTTTTATTACTGGTATAATACAATGTTGTTCTTGGTTTGTTCCATCCAAAAAAAGAAGTTTTCTCTTTCATTCCCGGTGTAAGATCTTTAGCGCTATCTCCCGGATGCAAAAGGTATAGATGACTGTTTTCATTTCCGCCCTGGTCTGCAGAATAAATTATATTATCAGTGCCGGCAACATAATCATTCACAAATAAAGATTCTTTGGCAGATTTTGTTACGGGCTTCATGCTTGTATCAGCAAGATTAATTTCATACACATTATAAATACCCGTTTCGTTATTGTTAACCGCAATTTTAGTTTCATCCTTATTGAATACGCCACCGCCAATGTTTTTTGTTTTATAGAATTGTTCAATGGTGTACTGCTTCACTTCTTTTTTTGCAGATGTAACATAGTCTTTACAGGAAGAAAGAAACGCTAATGCTGATATCAGAATTGAAAAGTATCTCATATAATTTAGTTTAGATTGTAGTAAAGATAAAAATAAACCATTTAGAAATATTTAATTTCGAAATAAAAATAGAAGCTTTGTGTGATTAATTTTTTTTATGGAAAAAATAAACAGAATTGCTTTGCTTGTAGATGGCGATAATGCACAGCCAAGATTGCTCAACCTTGTTTTGGAAGAAGCATCTAAATATGGCAAGGTTACCATACGCAGGGTGTATGGCGACTGGACAACCCCACACATGAATTCATGGAAAGCACAACTGAATGAAATGGCCTTTAATCCCATTCAAAAATTTTCTTACACAGCAGGTAAAAATTCTACTGACAGCGCATTGATAATTGACGCTATGGATATTTTGCATGATAATTTAGTGGATGGATTTTGCATTGTAAGCAGCGACAGCGATTATACAGGTTTGGCAAAACGCATAAGAGAAGATGGAATTTTTGTTATGGGAATCGGCGAGAAAAAAACACCCAATGCATTTGTAAAATCGTGTGAGATATTTACGCATGTTGAAAACCTGGAACCTAAAATTGAGCAGGCGGAAGAAAAAGTAGTTCATAAAAAAGAAAAAGTTACTGTTGATACAAGGCTTATCAATAAAGCTTTTGATATGAGCGCCAACGAAAGTAACGAAGTGTATGTTTCTACAATGGGATTGAACTTAAGAAAATTAGATCCAAGTTTTGATTCAAGAACATATGGTTTTAAAACACTAACACAATTATTCTCCAAACTGAGAGAGTTTGTAGTAGTTGATAATATTGTGAATGGATTGAATAATCCACTAATAAGAAGGAAATAATTTATTTACCCTGTCCGACTTCGTCATTGAGGCGGACTTTTGCCAATTGTTTTTTGCTGATTGGCTTTGCATCTTTCCATCCCCATAAATACCTGCATGCATAAGTACGATAAGGAGTCCATTTAGAAGATATTTGCAGCATCTTTTCTTTCAGTAATTTTTTATCTGAATTATCCAGCTTATACAATTTTGTTATTGATTGCTGAATGCCAAGGTCGTCAATCGCGAAAACATCTTCTCTGCCTAACGTGAACATCAATATCATTTCAACTGTCCATTTGCCTACACCTTTTATTTGTGTAAGAAGCTCAATAACCTCCTCATTGCTCATTTTATGTAACCGGGTATCTGTTAGTTTATTATCAACAAAAAATTTGCATACGTTATGAACGTAGCTTGCTTTGGCATTGGAGAAACCAATGCTGCGAAATTTCTCAACAGGAATCTCCAATATTTCTTTTGCAGTTGGTTCCTTCTTTCCAAAGAGATCTAAAAATCGCTGGAATATAACTTTGGCAACCTTAGTGCTAAGCTGCTGGCTGATTATAGAAGAACACAAATGCAGGTAAACTTTTTTTCTTGGTGCTAACACGAATGGCTCCTGCAGTTCAAGAAT
>JADGPX010000113.1 GCA_017882215.1 Chitinophagaceae bacterium
GCAACAGGTTTGATAAGCTGCTGTATATCCTGTATTATTATCAGGAAGCTCTACAATAAATGTGTAGTAACCTACATGATAATCCAAGACGGGAGGATTACTAATGCATGGTGGATAAGGGTTAACGGGAACGCTTTGTTCGTCGCTTTTTGGCACATCACAATAAAGAGTAGCGCAAGCACTATACTCAATATTATTATCTCTGTTATATATTCCTATCCAAACATCAGCTGGCATTTGCGCACATGGCGCAACGCAATTCTGATCTCTGAATAATTTTAATGTTATTCTGTATTGTTTGGTATTGGGTGCCGAGCCGGGTCCTAAATATTCATAAAGCATTTCTCCGCCTACAATGTGGTGAGCAAGAGCAGTAATACAAGAAATAGAAATCAATAAAGAAAGAAAAATTTTTTTCATTACAGAGGGATAGCTATTTATATAAGACTCCTAAATTAATTAAAAAGCTGTATAGTATTATGTTGTAAAGTGCCAAATAAGTTATAATTAAATATTTTGTAAAAAAGCTTCAATTATCTTTTTGCCTGTTATGGTTTCTTCAACCATTCCCATGTGTCCTGCATTCTGTAAAATATGTACATGAGCTATTGCAGGTAAATGACATTGCTGTAAAGATGCCTGTAATGGAATAGCATTATCTTTTTCTCCAATAATAAAAAGAACAGGTTTGCAAAAGGTTTTTAATATCTCAGTTCTGTCCGGCCTGTTGATCATCGCATAAGAATATTGGATCAATACTTCTGAACTAAATTTTTTGCCATCTTCAATTAGATCTTCCATCTCCTTTAGATGCTGTTTACCTGCAAAAAGGTTGGGAATAGAAGTTCTTAAAAAAGCATAAGCGCCGTTTGCTTTTATAAAGTCAATTGCTTTGCGGCGTGTTTGTTTTTTTTCTTCATCATCAGCGAATGCAGAGGAATGAAATAAGCCAAAGCCATTTAATAGTTCAGGATATTTTTCAGCAAAAGCAAGTGTGATGTATCCGCCCATACTGTGGCCGATCATAACAACCACAGCCCCTTCTAAATCTCCCCCGGTGGGGGAGACTTCCGAAAGTTCATTAGCCAGAATTTCTTTTATTACATCTGCATAATCTTCTATAGAAATATCGCCATCTAACATTTCAGATTTGCCGCTGCCGGGTATATCAGGAACGATTAAATGAAAATTATTTTGTAAATCTTTAATGAGTTCATTCCATATATTTCCATCTTCACCAAAACCATGAACAAGCACTACAGGCTCGCCTTTGCCAAACACCCGGTAGTGAATGCTTTTGTTTTTATATTGAATGAACTTACTGTTTTCCATAAGCAATGCTGCGAACAATGAGCAATAATACAATTGGTATAAAAGCAGGATTCATTTGTTGCGGAAGAAAAAACCATGCAATTAAAACCAATGAATTAATTACAGCAGTAACTATAAAATATTTTCTTGCCCATCCTTTTTTACTGTGAATAAAAAATGCCATTACTGCATGTGTTGGCAATGCCCATGAAAGATTATAATTATTACGGCACATTACATGGTCAGTACAAAACCACATGAAAAGAATTAATAAACCGCTAAAACCTGCCATAAAAAAAATAAAGCCATCAAAGCCGTAAAGAAATTTTTGAAATGAATTGTTTTTGGAGCTACTCATAAAAATAATTACAGCAAGCAATAAACTAAAAATGAAAAATGGACTTATAAAGAAATTTTTTTGAACTTTTTCTGGCTGTAAATCGTACACATTACTTTTAGATACCACCGCAGGTCTGTTTCCAATTCTTGCGCTGTCAAACCCTTTAAGCAAATAATCAGGAAGAAACATTACATCCCTGTCATTCATTATTGCATCGGTTTTTGCGCCGAGTAATAAATCAATACCAAGCTTGCTCCATTGCTCATCACCCTTATTAAGATACTCATGTATCAATTGCCTGAACCGTGTTTTTTCTTTTACAACCTTTGCAAAGCGTACGGTTGAGTCTGCTGATTTTTCTAAAAGGTCACGAAGCCGTGTAGTGCAGTTATCAAAAAGAAAATCATATTTATAAAATTTATTTTCACCCTGTAAATTTTGTTGAAGCTGCTGAACCATTTTTTGTTTTTCATTACAGGTAAGATTTAAAACCTGTTCTATCATTGTTCTTTTTTCCTGCTGATAAGATTGTTTGAAAGAAATAAAATCTTCTGTAGATAAATAGTACATCAATTTACCGCGAATGAACTTTGTATAAAATCCCGGCTCATCAAAATTGAAAGTTCCATAATTGTAAACGATATCTTCATTACTAACTGAATCGGTTACACGAAGAGCGCTATGGCCAAAAGTTGAATACAATTCCTCACCGGGGCTGCAGGTAAGCAGGCTTATACGAACATGGCATGAATCAGTTTGAGAGAAAGTGAAATAAGAAATAAGAAATAAGAAATAAGAAATAAGAAATAATCTGCGAGTCATTGTCTGAACCATGATTTATAGGATTATGGGGATTTATGGGATTTGTTTTTATTATGCATTGCTTGAATTAAAATAATCGTTTAAGCTATTAGCTTTTTTATTTCCTAATAATCCCAAAAATCTCATTAATCCCAGTTCAGACTACCTGCTGTAATTAGGCGCTTCTCTCGTTATTTCAATATCGTGTGCATGGCTTTCCTTCATTGCGGCATTGGTAATTTTTACAAATGTTGATTGCTGAAGAGATATGATATCTTTTGCTCCGCAATAACCCATACCCGCTCTTAGCCCGCCTGTAAATTGGTGCACTACTTCATCAAGAAAACCTTTGTAAGCAACCCGTCCTTCAATTCCTTCAGGAACAAATTTTTGTACCTCATCTTCCATGTCCTGGAAATAACGATCGCTGCTGCCTTGCGCCATAGCACCCAGGGAGCCCATGCCCCGGTATTGTTTAAATTTTCTTCCCTCATAAATAATTGTTTCACCCGGACTTTCTTCTGTGCCTGCAAATACATTCCCCATCATTACACAACTGGCACCTGCCGCTAAAGCTTTTACCATATCACCGGTATAACGGATTCCGCCATCTGCAATAATGCCGATATTTTTATTTTTTAATGCCGAAGCAGCTTCCATCAATGCAGTGATTTGCGGTACACCTGCTCCTGCAACAATTCTTGTGGTGCAGATTGAACCGGGACCAATCCCTACTTTCACTGCATCAGCTCCGGCATCTGCCAATGCTTTTGCGCCTGCAGCAGTACCGATATTACCGGCAATAACCTGTAGTTCTTTAAAATTATTTTTTATCTTTTTTAATGCGCTGATAACACCTTTGGTATGTCCATGAGCGCTATCCAAACATATTACATCAACGCCTACCTGCTGCAATGCAGCTACCCTGTCATTAATATCTTTTGTAATGCCAACACCAGCGCCAACCAGTAATCTTCCAAACGAATCTTTTGTTGCATTAGGATGATTGTGTACCTGCAAAATATCCCTGTAAGTAATAAGCCCTTTTAATATTCCTGATCTGCTTACAACAGGGAGCTTTTCAACTTTATATTTTCTTAAGATAGCTTGTGCTTTTTTAAGGTCAGTACCTTCCGGAGCAGTAATTAGATTTTCTTTGGTCATCACATCGCTAACCTTACGTTTATAATTTTCTTCAAAGCGCAGATCACGATTGGTTAAAATACCAACCAGCTTTTTATTTGAATCAACAATCGGAATTCCGCCAATCTTATTTTCTTTCATCAGCCGCAAAGCATCGCCAATAGTGGCATCCACGAGCAATGTGATAGGATCAAGAATCAATCCGCTTTCGCTTCTTTTTACTTTACGAACCTGTGCAGCCTGCTGCTCAATGCTCATGTTCTTGTGTAAAATTCCAAGACCGCCTTCACGTGCAAGCGCAATTGCCAGGGATGCTTCGGTAACAGTATCCATTGCTGCGGAAAGCATCGGAATATTAAGTGTGATATTTTTTGTGAGCTGCGTTTGAATATTTACATCACGGGGAAGTACTTCGCTGTATGCCGGCATCAGCAATACATCATCAAACGTTAAACCTTCACCGAAAAACTTTTTTGAATTGGGAGACGTAGCGTTATTTATTGTTGCCATGAGCAAAGATAAGTCAATTGATCAATTGTCAATGGGTCAATAGGTCAATAGGTCAATAGGTCAATGGGTCAATGGTCAAGAGGTCAATAAATTTAAAATAATGACTCAATGACTTAATGACTTAATGACCAATGACCTATTGACCAATGACTCAATAACGACATGCAACTATTTTATAATTTCTATAAGCTCAATATCAAAAACAAGCTCTTTACCTGCAAGCGAATGATTAGTATCCAGCACAATAACATCATCTTTAATTTCTGCAACCGTAACAGGAAATGGCTGTCCGTTTTCGTTTCGTAATTGTAATTGCATACCAACTTCGAGCTTCATATCCTTAGGTATATTTTTTTTTGGAAATTCAATAATAGCCTGTTCATCTTTTTGTCCATAAGCATCTTCAGGCAAAATATTTATTGTTTTCTTTTCACTAACAGTCATACCCGGCATTGCATCATCAAAGCCTTTTATCATTTGCCCTGCACCTACTGTAAACTCAAGCGGTTCTCTTCCTTTGCTTGAATCAAATTGCTTACCATTGGTTAATTTACCTGTATAGTGAACTCTTACTACATCGCCATCTTTTACCTGTTCCATATATTTTTTTAAATTTTGGCAGTCAACATTTGTACCAATAATTTAGTTGCCCATTAGTAATACTTTACCATCAATCATCTTTTATTAATAAGATTGCAAAGTAATCCCACAATTGCGGAACTATTTAAAAAACTTTATAGAAATTTGAAGTATGAAAAAATATTTATCAATACTCTGCCTATTAACTTTCTTTCTTAGTAATATGGCAATTGCTCAAACTAAAATAATACCCGGAGCTGAAAGAGTGGATGTATATGTGCCTATGCTTAAAGGAAAGTCTGTAGCTGTTTTTGCCAACCAAACTTCAATGGTTGGTAAAACTCATCTGGTAGATACACTGGTAAAAAGAGGAATTAAAGTTGTAAAAATCTTTGGTCCTGAGCATGGGTTTAGAGGTGATGCTGATGCAGGAGAAAAGGTTACTAATTACATTGATAAGCAAACAGGCATAGAAGTTATTAGTTTATATGGTGGTCACAATAAGCCAACCAAAGAAGATCTGGAAAATGTTGACGTAATGATATTTGATATACAGGATGTAGGAGTAAGGTTTTACACATTTATTTCATCACTTCAATATTATATGGAGGCTGCGTTTGAGAACAGCAAGCCTTTATTGATTCTTGATCGTCCAAATCCAAATGGGTTTTATGTAGATGGTCCGGTGCTTGATCCAAAGTTTAAAAGCTTTGTTGGCATGCAGCCTATCCCTATTGTATATGGATTAACTATCGGTGAATATGCAATGATGATCTCAGGAGAAAACTGGTTATCAGAAAAAGCAAATGAAAAACAGCGGTATTACCTTCATGCAAAAAATTCTGCTGATACACCTTTTCATTTTTTAGTTATTAAGTGTAAAAATTACGACCACAAAAGCAAATATATTCTGCCGATAAAACCCTCACCAAATCTGCCTGAGATACAATCTATTTACTGGTATCCGTCAACCTGTTTTTTTGAAGGCACTGTTTTAAGTGAAGGACGCGGAACTCCTAAACCTTTCCAATATTTTGGTCATCCATCTCTGCCAAAAAACCTTTTTAGTTTTACTCCACATAGTATGGAAGGCGCTAAAGATCCGAAGCTTAAAGATCAGTTATGCTATGGATGGAATTTATCGGGCACACCTGAGCAAGTATTAAAACAGGTAAATAACAGGATACAATTAAAATGGATATTGCAGGCTTATAAATTATTCCCTGATAAAACTAAATTTTTCCTCAACAGTAAATCGCTTAACAGGCTTGCAGGCAATGATGTTTTAATGCAACAAATAATTGATGGTACATCAGAGGAAGAAATAAGAAAAAGCTGGGAGCCGGCCTTGAGTAATTACAAAGAGATTAGAAAAAAATATTTGCTTTATAAAGACTTTGCCCCCTAACCTATAAAGAGGGAACTCTGTGTTTCTTACATTTGCTGCATGAAGGATTTACGAATTGTATTTATGGGAACACCGGAATTTTCGGTGCCTTCACTTGATAAATTATTGCAGGCAGAATATAATATTGTTGGAGTGATAACAGCGCCGGATAAGCCAGCCGGCAGAGGAATGAGTTTGCAGCAAAGCGCTATAAAAAAGTTTGCTTTGGAAAAAGGACTAAAAATATTGCAACCTGAAAAATTAAAGGATCCTGTTTTTTTGAAAGAATTAAAATCTTTAAATGCTGATATGCAGGTGGTGGTTGCATTTCGTATGTTGCCCGAAGTTGTATGGAATATGCCGCCAATGGGAACAATTAATCTTCATGCATCCCTGTTACCGCAATACCGTGGCGCTGCTCCCATTAACTGGGCGATCATTAATGGTGAAAAAGAAACAGGCGTAACCACTTTTAAACTGCAGCATCAGATTGATACAGGTAATATTTTATTACAGGAAGAAATAACGATTGGGGAAGATGAAACAGCCGGTGAATTGCATGACCGCATGAAAGAGATCGGCGCTAAGTTATTAGTAAAAACGGTTAAAGAATTAGTACAAGGAAATTTAAACTCTATTCCTCAGTCATGGTCAGACCGGGACGGTCAGACCATGTTAAAACATGCCCCCAAGCTTTCTACAAAAACTTCAAAAATAGACTGGACCAAAACTGTTGATGAAGTATACAATCTTATTCGTGGGCTTTCACCATATCCGGGAGCCTTTACTTTATTGAATAGTAAATCTTTAAAAATTTACAAAGCAAAAAAAGAAATTATTCAGCCTGTAATTGCAGCAGGCGGGTATGAAACTGATAAGAAAACATTTTTAAAGTTCGCCTGTAACAACGGATATATTTTAATCACAGAATTACAACTGGAAGGAAAGAAAAAACTTACTGTTGAAGAATTTTTAAAAGGGTATCGTTTTTAAAGACTTTCGGAAGTCTCCCCTAACGGGGGAGATTTAGAGGGGGCTTCTACTTCGCGTAAGTTATTGAGCAATCAAATTTATTTTCTGAAACACCTAATTCATCCGCAGCAGAATTGCTGATGCGTAATAACAATCCGCTGTTTTGTTTTATATCAGGTATAGCATCTAATACTTTGGCATAAACACTTTTTCCATTTGCATTGTTGGTAACTTTTATAATTGTACCCGGCTCTGCTGTATTATGAAAGCAATAATATTTTCCATCCTGCCAGCCGCTCGTTGTTTTAAATATAGCGGCAACACCAAATTCGTTTTCTGATGTCCTGTTTTTTGATTGATCATTATATAAACCTTTAAATTTTCCTCCATTAAAATTAATAGTGCCGCTTGTCTTTACTGTTACATCATCCGCGGGTTTTTCTTTTACTATCGGTTTTTCTTCTTTTGGCTGTGGCTCTGTAACTTTTTCTTTATCCTGATTTTTCGCCGGTTGTTTTTTATCGTTGGCTTTAGTTGCCAGGTCTGAAGGATTAATATGCATTGCCTGTGATGCCAGCGGAGATTGATCTTTTAAAACTTTTAAATAACCTACAATTAATTTAGTGCCGGTGCTTACAGCATCACCCGATAAGTTGTTCCATTTTTTTAAAGCATCAAGAGGTACTTTATTATAATTTATGCTAACCCTGTACAATCCTTCCTTTGCCTTCATAATATGGTATACGGGTACAAGAACTTCATTTTCTTTTGGAGCATCGCCCTGCGAAAAGTTGTTAGGTCCTAAAGGAATTTTAATGGTTTGTCCAAGTAAGAAACCTTTTTCAAATGTAAGATCATTGTATGGTGCAAGTTCTTTGGGAGACACGTTATACATTCTGCCTACACTGTAATAATTTTCTTTGGGTGTAACAGTATGTGTAATGTACAGGTTAGGCGATGTGCCTTCCGCTACCAGTAATTTATCCTGAGCTAATGAGGTACTATAAAAAAATAAAAAGACAATAAGTATTGCAAATAATTTCCTCATGGTAAAAGTTTAAAAATATGTCAGGGCATTTGTAGTAATGGAAATTACTCAACAAAGATGAGATAAAAAATTGTATTATGAAATGAGATAAGAAGGAGAATAGTTAAAATAAAAAAGTGGCACAACATTTTCTATCTATTAAAAAAATTTAATTATGGCAAATAATAAAAATAATGATGATGAAAAAGAATTTCCCGAATATCCTCATTATCCTGCAAGGGAAGATATTTTAAATCAGCCCGATGCTGAAAGAATGGAAATGGATGTGGAAAATCTTTCCCGTTCTAATAACCAAACTTCTTCAGAATTGCCCGGCAGGTCAGTAGAAGTTCCTGCTGCAGATGAACCATCTCCTTCTGTTGGTGATATTGATGATGATGTAATTGTTCCCGGAACGGAGGCTGATGTAACAGAAGATGATCTTGTTTTATTAGGTGAAAAAGATGCTGACTTTGGCAGGAGAGAAGAACTTGCAGTTACAGGAGATGATTTAGATGTGCCGGGTACAGAAGATGATGATGCCAATGAAGAAATTGGTGAGGAAGATGAGGAAAATAATTATTACAGTTTAGGCGGCGATGCACATGAAGATTTAGAAGAGGATAAAGGGTAGCAATGTGGGATGTACGATGTGAGATGTATAGAAATTTCAATCCCTACAGTTTTGTAAAATAGAAAGTGTTTGTTCATCCTGTTTGCCAGAGAAATATTTTTTTAAAACTTCTGCAAATTCTTTATGTTCGGGAGTTACAAAATTAAAAAGCGTCATGCTGGATTTTAGTTTTGCATTATCAGGATAGCCAAATATATCATCAGCAGATTTCCCTTCAATTTTTAAAAGGATGTTTGCGCATTCCAATAGTCTCAATCCTAAAATTGGATGCATCATATATTCCTTCGCTTCTTCAATTGTTTTTATTGAATAATATTTTGCTGTTGAGCTATGACCCAGCCCTTCAATTT
>JADGPX010000114.1 GCA_017882215.1 Chitinophagaceae bacterium
TTTTAATCCTGCAGTGTCATTGGAAGCTTTGTTCCAAACATTTTTTTCCATCACTTCAAACAACATATTGCCATCTTTAAATTCCTGCAGCTGGTATTTAAAATCCGTACTAAAATCGGCTAATCTTTTTCTGTAATTTTCAAGAGCGGTTTGAGAAATATATTTATTCATTAACTCCTTGTTCAATTCTCCTTTGTATGAGCCTGAAGTTTTATAATCCTTTACGAACGTAAGCCAGTCACTAACTTTTATATTTTGATTATTGATGGAGAACAAAGGTGTCTGGCCACTGTAGTGGCCTGACACCTTATTGGTAACCAAAAAGCTGTCTGTCAATTTCCAAAGATCATTTTCTTTAATAGCTATATTCTTTTTATAATTTAATTTCTTTAAAATATCGTTTACAAATTTTTCTTTGGAAGATGTGATCCTGTTGTCCTGGAGAACCTGCTGTTTCAAAGTATATAAGTAGCTGTCATTATTCTTATCCTGGGGAATTTCTGTTCCTGATAATCTTTTTACAATGTGGTAACCAAACAGGGTTTGAAATGGAGGTGTGATGTCACCATCTTTCTGTAAGGCAAACACTTTATTTTCAAATAGTGGATCATATTTCCCTACACCAAACTCAGGCATTAATCCGCCGGACATATAAGTCATTTTATCATTGCTCATATTTTTTGCAGCTTCACTAAAATCAGCGCCGGCAAGCAATGCATGATAAACAGAGTCAGCAATTTTGAGTGCATTGTTTTTATCTTCCTCTTTTGCACCTTCCGGAACTGCGATTAATATTTGAGCAGCTTTCATTTTACCAACAGCTTTTCTTTCTTCAACATTTTTAAAAATATAGTAACCGTTTTTTGCACGGTATGGTTTACTCTCATCTCCCGGGTTTAATGAATAGACAATATTTTCCATTCCATAAGGAAGATTAAATACTGTAATGAAACCAAAGTCATTCCAATTTGCTTTTAATAATTTATGTATTTGTTCAACAGCGGCAGAATCAGTGTAATCTTTTAGGGGGAAAAATAAATATTCAACATGAATATCTTTCTGGCTGCGGTTAAATGCTTCCTGTGTTAATGCATTTACCCGGCTCTCATCATTAAGATAACTTTCTTCAATTTGTGTACGAAAATTTTGCAGATCATTAGCCAGTGAAGACAGTGTATCTATCCGTATATCTTTCGCTGCTTTTACTTTCAGTTTGAATTTAATATAGAGATCAAGATATTCACGCAGCGCCATTGCTTTATCGGTAACAGCGGTTTTATTTTTATTATAAGCTCTTAAAAATTCATCTTTACTAACAGCATTATTACCATAAGTAAATAATGTTTGAGAATAAATGCCTGAGGTAAAGCAGGCAAGAATGAAAAATAAAAAAAGCTTTTTCATTTAATAATAGAATTAGTTAGCAGGTTTATTTCTTAGTTTGGTTTGAAGCAGGTCATCCATTTGCTGCAGGGTTAATTTTTTTGCTATGATCCGTTTTTCTTTATCCAGCAAATATAGTGTAGGTGTTTGGGTAATATCATACAACTGCTTATAGCCGGGTCTTTGAGAGTCTGTTATTGCTTTTTTTGTTTCATCCGTTTGATAAACATGTATCCAGTCTTTTAAATTATTTTTTCTGATAAACTGGAGCCATTTTGTTTTTTCATTTTCACTCAACACACCATAAATCTTAACTCCCTGTTGTTTCCATTTTGCCTGGTATAATGAATCAAGTCTTGGTACTTCTTCACGGCAATGGCTGCAGGTAGGGTCCCAAAAACAAACAACTATATACTCGGCATTTACATTGTAAAGTGGGCAAGGTTTTCCTGTGCTGTCAACCATATCAAGGTCTGCAGCTTTATCTCCAATTAAGTTTGACATAACCATGTACGCCCTGTTAGAGATGGCGATTAATTGTTTTTCATTCAGCCAATTTGAAACGCCTTTCGAATGATATTCTTCAAACAGATGAACAAACACAGCATCCTGTCCCATGTATTTTGGATAAATGTATTCATCCGTTAACCAATTCAATAAAAATTTATACATCTCTGTATTGGTACGTGCCAGCAGCAATAAATAATCTGCTTCTTTAATTATTGTATCAGCAGATGGAACTAAAATATCTCTGAAATATTTTTCAACTTTTGGTAAAAAAAATGGTGTGCGAATAACCCTGTCATCCATAAAACTTATTCCATCCCAATAATGTTTTTTATAAAATTCATAATTAGCAATCGAGTCCTGTTTTGTTACAGGATGTGCAATGGCAAAGCCGGGCTCCTTCATGCTTTTAAATAAAACAGCCAACATAGATTGCGGATATTGCTTTATGATATTCTCTCTATATTGATTAAGTTCTTTATTAAACTTCTGATAATTATTTTCATGTAAAAGAGAATCAGCTTTTGTTTTGCTATTGTTATATGCATGCTGCTCAGCCTGTAATTGTTTTCCTTTTAATACAATAAATTTTTGATACTGCTGAAAGAACGCATTTTCTTTTGAGCCGGTTACAATCGTTTTATTAATAAGGTCAGCTGTATCAGCTTTTATGGTAATAAACTGTTCTTTATCTACAAGAAAATCAACGAGTTTATTTTTGCCCGGGAAAACAATAGAATAAATTCCGGGTTGTAATTTTTGATTCTTTTTAAAGACAGCTATACCTTTAGAATTCACCAATGCAGAATCCTCTACATTGATATTTTTCCCATAATAATAAGTGAGCCAGGCGAGCCCGCTTTTATAATTAGAAGTTTGCAGCGTTACCTGGTACTGACTTTTTGCTACGAATGCGATAAGAAACAAAATAAGCGTACTAAAAATTTTTTTCATCAACTTAAATAATGGTAGCAAAAATATCTAAACGAAGCGAAAGAGTATGCTCTGTATAAAATCCTTAACATTTTATCAATAACGCATTTACTGTGTTATAAAGTATTTTTACCCTTAGACAAGAGTCCGATGAGAAGAAAAAAATTTGTTATTAAAGATCTGCCCATAACGGATTATGCTTCAGAGGGCAAATCACTTGGCAGGATTGAAGGAAAAGTGATTTTTGTTGAAGGTGCAGTGCCGGGAGATGTAGCCGATATTTTCATAACAAAAAATAAAAAGGACTGGGCAGAAGGGAAGGCAATAAGCTTTACAGAATATTCAAAAGAAAGAACAAAGCCATTTTGTATACACTTTGGAATATGTGGAGGATGTAAATGGCAGATGCTTCCCTATGAAAAGCAATTGCAATACAAACAGCAGGAAGCCGGGCAAATTTTAAAAAGAATCGGCAAGGTTGAGTTGCCGGAAATATTACCCATCATTGGCTCTGATGAAACAATTTATTACAGAAACAAACTGGAGTTCACGTTTAGCAATAAAAGATATTTAACAAGAGAAGAACTCAGCTCCCTCCCCACCGGGGAGGGCTGGGGAGGGGCAGCGTTGGGCTATCATGCTCCCGGAATTTTTGATAAAATAATTGATATCAAAGAATGCTGGTTAATGGATGACATAAACAATCTTATCCGCAATACCATTCGTACTTATGCAATTGAAAATAATCTTTCTTATTATGATATAAAAGAGCATAAAGGTTTTTTACGAAATATCATTCTTCGATATTGCACAACGGGAGAGCTAATGATAAATATGGTATTTGGATATGATGATAAAACAGAGATCAAAAAACTATTGAATTATTTATTAGAAAGGTTTCCATCAATCACTACACTGCTTTATACCATCAACCCAAAATGGAATGACAGTATTTATGATCTTGTTCCACAGGTTTTTTATGGAAAAGGTTATATAACAGAAATGCTGGGTGAATTTAAATTTAAGATATCTCCAAAATCATTTTTTCAAACCAACACGAAACAGGCAGAAAAATTATATGAGGTTGCTAAAAGCTTTGCAGCACTTACCGGTAATGAAGTTGTGTATGATCTTTATTGTGGCACAGGAAGCATTGGAATTTTTTTAAGCAGGCAATCAAAAAAAATAATTGGGGTAGATGTAATTGAAGAATCAATTAAGGATGCAAAAGAAAGTGTCTTATTAAATAATATTGACCATGCACAATTTTTTGCAGGCGATGTAATTGAAATTTGTAATGCAGATTTTTTTGCTGAACATGGAAAGCCTGATGTGATTATTACTGATCCGCCACGGGCAGGCATGCACGGGAAATTAATTGCCAAATTGCTGGAGATTGCGGCACCTAAAATTGTATATGTAAGTTGTAATGTAGCCACCCAGGCAAGAGATATAAATTTTTTGAGCGAAAAATATAGCGTTGAAAAAATTCAACCGCTGGATATGTTCCCGCATACACATCATATTGAATGCGTAGTTCTATTAAAATTGAAACAGTAAATTTTTGTAGTAGATTACGCAAAGACCAGCACTTCAGAAGCAGATGTAGATTTCGGTACAGAGAGTCCTTCTGCTCTTATACCTTCTAAATGAAATTGAATTGCTTCGTAGATATTTTTTTCAATTGACTTTTTGGTAGATCCCGTAGCAATACATCCTGGCAAATCAGGTACATAAGCGCTATAGCCTGTTGCTGTTTTTTCGTATACAACCAAATATTTTGTCATAATTTAATTTGCTGTTCTCTTTAATCGTCCCATTCAAATTTAATAAATCCAATTACTATACCGAAATTGCAACTTAAATAAAATCTATCAATGGCTCAATACGGAACTTCTAATCAGCGGACAACTCCCATAGTTTTAAATCTTATTATCATAAATGCTTTGGTATATATAGCACAAATGATCATGGATAAAACGGTAGGGCTAACTAATTACTTAGCATTATACTCGGTTCACAGCGAATACTTTAAACCCTACCAGCTGGTAACGCATATGTTTGCCCACTCACCGGCAACATTTTTTCATATCTTATTTAATATGTATGCACTGTGGATGTTTGGCACTGTGCTGGAAAGAGTTTGGGGTGCAAAGAAATTTTTGATCTTTTATCTTGTTTGTGGTTTGGCAGCAGGCGTAGCTCAAATGTTTGCCATGGATATAAACGGATCTGCCGTAGGAGCTTCCGGCGCTATCATGGGTTTGCTTGCAGCATTTGCATATTTATTTCCTGATACAAAATTTTATATTCTTCCGTTTCCTTTTCCAATTAAAGCAAAGTATATGGTTGCAATATTTGCCGCCATCGATTTGTTTGGCGGCTTGCACCCGGGAGCTGCTGATAACATTGCGCACTTTGCCCATTTAGGTGGTTTGGTAATGGGTTTTATTCTGGTTATTATCTGGGGTAAAACAAACAAAAAAACATTTTACTAAAACTTAACTTTCAGGAACCAGAGAGGCGATAGATTAATGTAACTTTATAACCATCTGAAATATTATGGGTGAATCTGAAAGATATATTGGTTATCGTAAACGCAAAATTTCCATGGGCGCCGATGGAAATGCATTGATGATATTGATCAGTATCAATGCCATATTTTTTATTGCTGTGTGGTTTATCCAGATCGTTTATAATATTATACAATCAGCTCCCGGCAGTTTTGAAAATAATATATTGCCATGGTTCATTATGCCGGCTAAGCTTTCGGCATTAGTGCAAAAGCCATGGACGGTTTTTACTTATATGTTCACTCATACAGGTTTGATCACTGTAATTACAAATATGCTTTGGCTGTGGGTTTTCGGTTCAATTTTACAAAGCATCACCGGCAACCGTAAATTAATTCCTGTTTACATTTATGGAGGCATAGCCGGCGCTGTTGCATTTGTGGCAGCTAATTATTTATTACCTTCTTTAAAACCAACTATAAATTTTTCATTTTTGCATGGCGCTAATGCAGCCACTATGGCTATTGCTATAGCCACAACAGCACTGGCTCCGGATTATCGCTTTTTTAAAATGCTGAATGGTGGCATACCTATCTGGGCGCTTACTCTATTGTATGTTATTATTGATTTTGCAGGAGTGGCGGGTGCCAGTGCAGCGTATAATATTTCACATCTTGCCGGGGCTTTTATAGGCTTTATGTTTGTTTTTAGTTTGCGCAGAGGCAGCGACTGGAGCCTGTGGATGAATAATTTTTATGATTGGTTCATTAATCTTTTTAATCCTGATAAAAAGGTAGTATCAACACAAAGAAGAATTAAAGAAAAGGTTTTTTATAAAACAGGAAATCAAAAACCATTTGTAAAAAGATCAAACATAACACAGCAAAGAATTGATGAGATACTTGATAAAATAAATCAGAAGGGATACCATTTACTAACTGACGAAGAAAAAAATATTTTAAAAAGAGCCGGGGAGGCAGATCTTTAATTATATCGGTCCCGTAACTTAATTAATACTAATCACAAATCCGGCTTACCGCTAATGGCAAAACCATTTTTCAGAAGGATTACCAAAAGGTTTTTAATTATCTGCAATATTGTAGTTGCTATTTGCTTTGTATTGGGCTGCTATGTAAAATTTTTTAATCCTGACCGTTGGTGGTTTATTGGATTGCTTACCTTAAACTTACCCTATATTTTAATTACACTTCTAATCTTTTTTTTCTGCTGGATTTTTGCTAAAAAGATATGGATGTTAATATCGTTATTAGCAATTGCTTTTTGCTGGAAGGCAGTGCAAAATATTTTTCCATTACATCTTTCTGCTTCTTTTAAAACACAAAAAGATACCGGCAATATCAGGATCATGAGCTGGAATGTTGAGCACTTTGATATACTGGAATACAAAACGCATCCTGAAACAAAACAAAAGATGATAGCGCTTATAAAGCAATACCAGCCTGATATTGCATGCTTTCAGGAAATGGTTGGCGGAGATGATAGTAAGGCTATAAATTACTTAGGCGATTTTAAGCGAAGGTTGGAATTCACCGGTTATTATTACTCGTACGAAAACCGTTTTGATTTTGACCAGGCGCATCATTTCGGGATCATTACTTTTTCAAAAATTCCTATAATAAATAAACAAACAATCAGTACACCACCGCACGATTATAATTCAATATTTCAATACGTTGATGTAATTGCCAATAATGATACTGTGAGAATATTTAATATTCATTTGCAATCTTTAAAATTTACTCAGAATAATTTGAAATACTTAGATAATCCAGATACTAACACTGATACAACGCTTTCAGAATCAAGAAGTATTATCGGCAAACTAAAGAGGGGATTTCTTAAACGTTCCACGCAGTCAAACAGAGTAAAAGAGGAGATAGATAGAAGCCCTTATCCTGTTATTGTTTGCGGAGATTTTAATGATGTGCCAAACTCCTATGCTTATTGTAAAATAGGGGATGGGTTGCAAAATGCTTTCGTGGAAAAAGGAATTGGCTTTGGAAGAACATTCTCAGATATTTCTCCAACTTTAAGAATTGATAATATTTTCACTGATAAAAAATTTACGATAGAACAATTCACAAGAATTCCAAAAAGGCTGAGCGATCATTTTCCAATTATTGCTGATGTAAGTATTAAGATGAATAAATAATTTTTATCTTTGAATAGATGCCTCACTTCTTACCATATCATACCTGCAAATGTTGCCTTTGCGCTATCATGTAATATTTTTCTTATTTTTTATTTCAGATTTCTTATTTCTAATTTTACAATATGTCTCTTAAAGTATATAATTCCCTAACAAGGGGAAAAGAAGAGTTTAAACCAATAACAAAAGGTCATGTAGGTATGTACGTATGCGGACCTACCGTGAGTGGTGAAAGCCACTTAGGTCATGCAAGACCTTATATAACTTTTGATATTGTTAACAGGTATTTGTTGCACCTGGGTTACAAAGTGCGTTACGTACGTAACATAACCGATGCAGGACATTTTGAAGAAGAAGGAAGGGAGGCAGAAGATAAGATCTCTAAAAAAGCACAGCTTGAAAAAATTGAGCCGATGGAGCTGGTGCAGAAATACACCAATCTTTTTCATTGGGCAATGAAAGAGTTTAATACACTTGACCCCAATATTGAACCAACAGCAACCGGACATATTGTTGAACAGATAAATATGATTGAAAAGATTATAGAAGCAGGTTATGGTTATGTTTCCAATGGCTCGGTTTATTTTGATGTAAAAAAATATGCAGCCTCACACGATTATGGTAAACTGAGTGGAAGAGTTATCGAGGATCTGCAGGAGACAACAAGAGACCTTGATGGACAGGATGAGAAAAGAGATAAAGCTGATTTTGCTTTATGGAAAGCTGCGCCGCCGCAACATATTATGCGCTGGAAAAGCCCGTGGGGCGAAGGTTTCCCCGGATGGCATATTGAATGCTCGGCAATGGCAACAAAGTATTTGGGAGTTAAATTTGATATTCATGGCGGCGGCATGGACCTTTTGTTTCCTCACCATGAAAGTGAGATTGCACAAAGCACTATTTGTAATCATCATACGCCTGCAAAATACTGGCTGCATAATAATATGATAACGATTGCCGGAAAAAAAATGGGTAAGAGTTATAACAATGTTATAAAGCTAACTGAAATGTTCAGTGGCAATCATCCATTGCTTACTCAGGCATTCAGCCCAATGACAATTCGTTTTTTTATTTTACAAACGCATTACCGCAGCACATTGGATTTTAGCAGCGAAGCATTAGTGGCAGCAGAAAAAGGATTGAAGCGTTTATGGGAAGGATATGAAGTGTTGAATAAATTGCCAGCTATGAGCCGTGAGCCACGAGAAGAAGCAAGCGATAAAGACCTCGAAGCTCATAGCTCAAAGCTCATAGCTGATCTCGACGATTTTATGAATGATGATTTTAATACGGCAAAGGTGCTGGCTAATTTTTTTGAAATGGTTCCCATTATTAATGGAATTAAAGATGGTCATATAAGTTCTGATGCAATTTCTTCAAACACTTTTCAATTGATGAAAACATCTTTTAAACTTTGGCTCGAAGATATTCTTGGATTAAAAAAT
>JADGPX010000115.1 GCA_017882215.1 Chitinophagaceae bacterium
AATGATAAAAACAATAAAAAATAACGCCCGCTAACAAACGCTCATAAAACATAGGAGGTGCAGTGGGTATGCTGCATTTGCTCTTTTCGCCGTGGTCGGTTTTTCCTGCCCAGGTGTGTGCGTTGGCGGGTGGCCGACCAAATAAAATATGGAAGCGAAGACCATTGATCTTTGGACTAAGGAAGTATTTATTCAGAAGATGGAATATATACTTGTCCGACTGGCCAGGCGGGCATGATAATCCTGTTAAAGCTGGATTATGTAGTAACGGGGAAGACTATAAATATTCATCAGCCAGGTTTTATAAAACTGGAGTAGATGATTTTAGATTTCTTACACATTGGAAAAAGTAATTTTATATGTGATCGGTCATCCCGCCTGGCTACAAAAAGCTATGCAGGGAAGACCGACCACGGCGAAAAATGACTAATATCAGTTTTATTCTCTTTGCATACAACAACCTTTGACACAAATTAAATAACATGAAAAATTTCATTCTATCACTTCTCATTTTTACAGGACTTTTAATCACCACGCAAACTTCTTTTGCCCATTGCGACACAAAAGATGGTCCTGTAATTCTTGCCGCACAGAAAGCATTGTCAACAGGAAATGTGAAACTCATTTTAATTTGGGTGCAACCCAAAGATGAATCAGTTATTAAAGAAGCATTTCAAAAAACTTTAGAGTTACGAAAGTTAAGCCCTGCGGTGCAACAGGCAATTGATAATTATTTCTTTGAAACATTAGTCCGCATTCATCGTGCGGGAGAAGGTGCGCCTTACACAGGGCTGACAGACTCTGTCAAGGATAGTTCCTCCATCGTGTCACAGGTAACGATCACCATTTTATATGATAATGTGTCCTATGATACGATGTTCACGCCGTCCAACGGCTTTTCATGTTTTATTACGGGTCTGGAAAAGACGATTCTCTTTGATGCTGGGGGGGAGCCAGATATTTTGCTGCATAACATGAAACAGGCGAACATCGATCCCGATCGAATTCAATATCTGGTATTCTCGCATATTCACCGCGATCACATCGGTGGACTAATGGGCGAAACCGTTTGGAAGAATATGGAGACCGTATTTCTTCCCGTCAAACTGGATTCCCTCGGCGAGGGAATTCAAAGAATAGCTTCTTTGCCTGTCGAACTATTTCCTCACGTCTTTTTGAAAAGAGTAGATTCTTTGCCTGTCGAACTATTTCCTCACGTCTTTTTGACTGGAGTCATGCCTCCAGTTCCGGCAAATATAATACATGGAGACGAACAGAGTTTGATCATAGACACGCCGCAAGGACTCGTGCTGATCACCGGTTGTGCCCACCCGGGAATTGTCTCTATACTAAAGAGGGCAAAAGAGATAGTGAACAAAGATATCTATCTGGTATTGGGTGGTTTTCATTTATTGAATCAAACGGATGAGCAGATTAAGACCATCGTAGATTCTTTCAAATCCATAGGTGTGCGCTATGTCGGTCCTACGCACTGTACAGGCGATAAGGCGAAAGCCGCATTCCGAGAGGCATATGGCGATCACTATGTGGAGATGGGCGCCGGTAGAAAAATTACTTTGGATAAGGATGGATTGTTACTTTTCGGTCATTGAACGATATGAACTAGACTGGATACACCCGATTAGAGAAACAGCTCTTCTCACATGTCGCTCAAATGTAGCCATTATGACTTAGCACGGAGAGCGGGCAAAAACTCCCCCAGATTTCCTTAGTATTTTACACGGACTTATAAACTACAAGGAAGTCCTGAGTTGCAAACTCAGGACAGCAGTGGGCTGCAAAGCGGAAAACAGGAGAAGACTGATTTTTTATTCAATAACTCCCGCTTCGCAAAGTTTCTTTTTTAAGAATTTCAATTTCTTCTCTAACATTCTTTATCAAATAATTTATTTCTTCAAACGTATGTTCGCCCATCACTGCAATTTGAAGGTGGTTTCTTTCCACAAGATACTGGCTGTTAAAACTGGTTTCAATATTTTTTCGGAACAACGCTTCACCCAAATCAACTGAACAAATTTGATGATTAGGTTTTAGTGTAAAAATATGCGAGGGAAGATGATAATTGAGATTTAATATTTCTAAATTTTCTATTCCTTTCAATTCATCTGACAAATATTTTGAAAGTATTTTGATTTGTTCGAAATGCGATTCATTAAGCGTTTGGTCAATTGCAGTATTCAAAGCAAATATCAAATTCGATGAAATTGTAAATGGAATTCCTTCTTTTTTAAAATAATAACCAAGATCCAAATACGTTGGGATCGAATTGTTGGGTTCGGGAATATGATTTGAAAAAACTATTGCCACTCCGGCAAAACTTGCCACACCTTTTCCGCTGGATGCACTTGCCAGAAAAATATCATTCAGGTTCAAATGCCGGTTGCAAAATGAACTTATAACATCAACGCAAATTTTCAGTTTATATTTTTTCGCAAGCTCAATTATTCTTTCGAGATTATTTATACATCCTGTTGAAGATTCGGAATGTACAAACAACAACCATTTAAGATCATCATTTTTCTTTACTAAATTTTCAATTTCATTCAGATCAAATTCATTTCCCCACTCCTTTTTGTATGTTATAAAATCAAGTTTCTGGCGATTGCATTGATTGATAATTTTGTTTCCGAATTCTCCATTACTCAGCACTATTCCTTTCTCACCCAAACTTTTTATTTGCGCGATCATTACTTCATTTGCAAGTGTTCCCGAGCCGGTAAAAAAACTAACATGTTTTGCTCCCGTGGATTTGGAAACTTTTTTCTGAAGCTGATGAAACATTTTCATAAACTCCGGCAAGCGATGCGAAACGGGCAATCTACCAAAAGTCGTTCGTACTTCATCCGATAATTTCACCGGACCTGTTGTGAAGTTTAAAATTTTATAATCTTTCTCCATATTGTTCAATAAATTTTTTTATTTCTAAATACATAGGTTGATACAATGCCTCTTCACTTCCAACTAATTTATAAAAAGGAACAAAACCCATTTTACGATAAAGTTGAAGTTGCCGGGTTGTTCCCGAAATAATTATGTAATCGTATTTTTTTTTTACATGTTTTGTCCATTTATAAATCTCACTTATTAATTTCATTAAAATAATTCCGCCACGCTTATCTCTTCTTACCGACAAAAGTCTCACCTCAAGAAGTGAATTATGCGTGGGAAGATACGATTCCATGTTTTCAATTTTGATATTCAACGAAAACGGTTTCACATCATTAAATGCAATCATTCCAATTAGTTCATTTTTTTGAAGTGCAATCGCATATTTATTTTTGCTGTGAAATTTATCTACCAGAATTCCCGAATCATTTGTCGTGTGTTGTGGAATTTCCTCCACGAATGTTTTATAATTTAAAACGTTTATCTGATCAAACTCTTCGGGTTGATCCGCTATTTTATATGTTATTTCCGGTAGCATTTTTATCCAGCAAAAATATTTACGTTAATAGCTGAAGCAAAACTGTTTTATACAAAAATTTAATAAACTGTTGTAAATTTTCATAATCAGTTTTACACGACTTGCAATATATCAATAGTTCGGTAACTTTTTAGTACAAAAAGAATTAATAAATGTAGAAAAGAAGATAATTAAAATTCATTCAAAAAAAAGAAGGCATTAGATTTTTGTATGCTCAATACAAAACCCAATGCCTTTAACAAGATTGGAATTCTTGTCAGGACAAGTTTACAAAAAATAGAAAATTTAAACAAGCCACGCATAAAATTTATGTATTCTCTGTTTGAACTTTGGTTGATTTTACCGGTTCGTTACACCATGCTTAATTTAAGCAGATTTGGTAACTATAGCGACAAGAGTATTCGGTTGCACTTTGAAAAGAAGTTTGATTTTGCAGCATTTAACAGCCATGTTATTAATACTTTATTCGCCGTTGCAGGTGTTCTGTGTGGTAGCTTTGCAGCTTTGCATCACCTGCAACAGCATACTCTAAGCTAAATATTTTATTGTTCTTTCAAAGGCTACTAAAACTACACAATTTGCTTTACAGTATTAACTATAACATGAGGCTCACCAAGCGTATAATAATGAAGAACAGGTACGCCAAATTTTTTTAATTCTTTTGATTGCATAAGCAGCCATTCGGCGCCAACAACCTCAACATCAGCATCTGTTTTGCATTTTAAAATTTCGTTGCTGAGGTCTGTCGGAATATCAACATGAAATGTTCTTGGTAAAACTGATAATTGCTTTTTTGAAGTAATGGGTTTTAAGCCAGGAATGATAGGGATATCAATTCCCGTTTCTTTGCAGGCTTTTACAAAATCAAAATATTTTTTATTATCAAAGAACATTTGGGTGGTAACATAATCAGCGCCTGCATCCACTTTTGCTTTTAAATATTTTAGATCAGTCTGCAGGTTCGGCGCTTCAAAATGTTTTTCGGGATAGCCGGCAACACCAATGCAGAACTGGGTTTTAGAGCCATCTCTTATATCTTCCTCCAAATAAATTCCATTATTAAGATCCGCCACCTGCTTTAAAAGATCAATAGCATAGCGATGACCATTAGGTTCCGGCTCAAACAAGGTTTCATTCTTGGCCGCATCGCCGCGAATTATCAATACATTATCAATTCCTAAAAAGGCAAGATCAATTAAAGCGCTTTCTGTTTCCTGCTTACTAAAGCCGCCGCATATCAGGTGCGGCACCGCATCTACTTTATAATGATTCATTATGGCTGCGCAAATTCCAACAGTGCCGGGTCTTTTTCTTACTTCTACTTTATCAAATGTACCATCAGCCTTTTTCTTAAAAACCTGTTCGCTGCGGTGATACGTTACATTTATGAATGCAGGTTTAAATTCCATTAGCGGATCAAGATGATCGTAAATGGAATTAATGGTTTTACCCTTAAGTGGTGGTAAAATTTCAAAAGATATCACTGTATCCTTTCCCTCTTTTATGTGATCAGTAACTTTCATCCTGTTTACAAAATAGTTTGCAAACATAATCAAGTGCAGGTAAAACGCAAACTTGTTAAACTAAACTTTATAAGGGCTACTTATATTATTTTTGTTGAAATACAAGTTGTTTTGAATCAAACCATTTACGTAAAGGATATTGTAAAGCATTATGGAAAACGTGCTGTTGTAAACCATGTATCATTTCATGTGCAACAGGGAGAAATTGTAGGTTTACTGGGTCCTAACGGCGCCGGCAAAACAACATCCTTTTACCAGGTAGTTGGTTTGATAAGACCCGATAATGGCGATATTTATTTGAATGATCTTAATATCACCAAATTACCCATGTACAAAAGAGCAAAAATGGGTATTGGTTATTTACCACAGGAGTCAAGTGTTTTTAGAAAGCTTAGTGTTGAAGATAATATTGCAGCTGTTTTGGAAATGAGTAAGTATACTAAAAAACAACAAAAAGAAAAATTAGAATCGCTGATAGATGAATTACGATTAAGCCATGTTCGTAAAAATAATGGTGATATACTCAGCGGCGGCGAAAGAAGAAGAACAGAAATAGCAAGAGCGCTGGCCGTTGATCCTAAATTTATTTTATTGGATGAACCATTTGCGGGTATAGATCCCATTGCTGTTGAAGATATTCAGTCAATAGTAAATAAATTAAAATTTAAGAACATCGGTATTCTTATCACTGATCACAACGTAAATGAAACCTTATCTATCTGTGACAGGGCTTATCTTCTTATAGAAGGAAAAATTTTTAAACACGGCACCGCTGAAGAGCTGGCAGATGATGAGCACGTGAGAAGATTATATCTCGGAAGAAATTTTGAATTAAAAAGAAAAGATTTTTTACAGGCATAAACACGTGAAACGTCAAAGGTGAAACGTGAATAAATTTTTAAGATTGTATCTTCTATTTCACGTCTGGCGTTTCACGTTTCACGAAATAAAATCCTACTTTGCTTATCTATGAAGCTGCTTAGTCCTGCCATATCACGTTTAGCACGTTTAAGGTTGTGGCGTATTGAAAACTGGGTAAGCAACCCAATCGCTGCACAGCATGAGGTTTTACAATACCTGATCACAGCAGCGCAATACACTGAATTCGGACGTAAGTATAATTTTGAAAAATTATTTTCTATCAGAGAATACAAAAAAAATGTTCCCATTCATGAGTACGATGATATAAAGCCATACATCTTACGCATGATGAGTGGAGAAGAAAACATTCTGTGGAACACACCTGTTTACTGGTTTGCAAAGAGCAGCGGCACCACTTCAGATAAAAGCAAATTTATACCCATCAGTGATGAAAGCCTTACTGATATGCACTTTAAGGCATTTAAAGATGTGCTTACAAATTATTATAAAAAATTTCCGGAAAGCGATTTGCTCACAGGTAAAAGCTTAGTTGTAGGCGGCAGCCACCAGGTTCACCAGGTAAATGAAGACATTCATTATGGTGATCTCAGCGCTGTGCTTATACAGAACACTCCTTTTTGGGGACATTGGATTCGCACCCCTGAATTAAGTGTTGCATTGCTTGATGAATGGGAAAATAAAATTGAAAAGCTTGCCCGGATCACGATGAATGAAAATGTTACTTCTCTTGTAGGAGTACCTACATGGACAATTGTTTTAATAAAAAGAATTTTAGAGCTGTCAGGAAAACAATATTTAAAAGAAGTATGGCCAAACCTTGAATTGTATGTTCATGGAGGTGTTTCCTTTGTGCCTTACCGTGAACAATTGGACAGATTAATTGGTAAGCCAATAAACTATCTTGAAATATATAATGCCAGCGAAGGTTTTATTGCAGGGCAGGATAAGCCTGATGAAGATGGAATGCTCTTATATACTGATCACGGAATTTTTTATGAGTTCATGCCGGTAGATGAATACGGAAAAGATAAACCAGAAACAATCGGTTTAAAAGATGTTGCACTAAATAAAAATTATGCCCTGGTAATAAGTACCAATGGAGGTTTATGGAGATATTTAATAGGAGATACAATTCAATTTTTATCGCTGCAGCCTTACAAAATAAAGGTTACAGGCAGGCTTAAACATTATATAAATGCTTTTGGCGAAGAAATAATTGTTGACAATTCTGATAATGCAATAGCCATAGCGTCTGAAAAAACGGGGGCCATAGTTACTGATTACACAGCAGCTCCTGTGTATTTCAGTGATAACAGCAATGGCGCTCATGAATGGCTTATTGAATTTGATAAAGAACCCGACGATCTGAATAAGTTTACATTTGAATTAGACAATGCATTAAAATCCATCAACAGTGATTATGAAGCTAAGCGGCATAAAAACATTGCACTTCGTATGCCCATTGTTCATGCATTAAAAAAAGGAACCTTTACTGAATGGCTGCGAAGCAAAGGCAAACTTGGCGGACAGCATAAAGTACCAAGGTTAAGTAATGAAAGAACATTGCTGGAGGAAATAAAAAAAATACATTTGCGCTAAGATGACAAGGAAAGAAGAAATAAAATCAATGATAAGAAAAGTTGTTGCCGGTCATCTTTCAGGAAATTATAGTGTCTTTTTGTTTGGCTCGCAGGTTGGCTTACCTGAACTTAAAAGGGCAGATATTGATGTTGGCATTGATGCAAAAAGGCCTCTCACAAATCTTGAGGAAAGCCTTATCTGGACTGAATTAGAGGATATGCCAACACTTTATAAATTTGACCTTGTTGATTTTCAAAAATCTGATGACAGCTTTAAAAATATTGCGCTCAAAAATATTGAGATGATATGAACGAATATGTAGAAGGAAAAATATTACAATTTGAAAGCATGTTTACTGTTTTCAAAAACTCTTTGGTAAGTAATGCCACAATTACTGAAAGAACTGCAGCAATAAAAAACTTTGAACTTACTTTCGGACTATCCTGGAAAGCCATGAAACGTTTACTTGAATTTCGTGAATCCGAAAATTTATCATCAACTACTGCTGTTATAAAAAAAGCTTTCTCTTATGGACTTATTTCAAATGAAAATGACTGGTTAGAAATTATAGGTCTTAGAAACAAGGCTGTGCATGCTTATGGAGAAGTATTGGCAATCAATGTTTTTGAAAATCTCCATTCTACAATTAAGAGTTTTGAAAGCTGCCTTTTCAAAATGAAGTCCGATATGGCATTAATATAAATTCCATCACATGAAACTTCTTGAAAATAAAGTAGCTATTGTAACCGGTGCCAGCCGTGGTATTGGCGAAGGCATTGCATTAAAATTAGCAGAACATGGTGCACATGTTGCTTTCACTTATGTTAGCAGTGATGAAAAAGCAAAAGCATTGGAAGAAAGATTACAATCTTTTGGTGTAAAAGCAAAAGCTTACAAAAGCAATGCTGCTATTTATGATTATTGCGAATCAACAGTGAATGATATTGTAAAAGAATTTGGCGGCGTAGATATCTGTGTAAATAATGCAGGTATCTCAAAAGATAATTTATTGCTGCGCATGACACCTGAGCAATGGGATGAAGTGATAACTACCAATTTAAAGAGCGTGTTCAACATGACTAAGCAGGTTATCCACCCCATGATGAAAGCAAGGAAAGGAAGTATTATAAATATGAGCTCAATCATCGGGATGCGGGGAAACGCAGGGCAGAGCAGCTATGCAGCAAGTAAAGCAGGCATCATTGGTTTTACAAAATCAATTGCAGCAGAATTGGGAAGCCGTAATGTTAGATGCAATGCTATTGCTCCCGGATTTGTAGAAACTGATATGACGAGTTACTTAAAAGAAGGTGAGAGCGCTGATAAATACAAAGCCAATATTCCTTTGGGAAGATTTGG
>JADGPX010000116.1 GCA_017882215.1 Chitinophagaceae bacterium
TATGCAATGGGAATGGGAATTCATGAAATGGGAACAGCCCGTATGGGAAGAGATCCAAAAACTTCTGTGCTTAATGAATGGAACCAGGTATGGGATGCGCCAAACGTATATGTTACTGATGGTGCATGTATGACATCTGCAGCATGCGTTAATCCATCCCTTACTTATATGGCGCTAACAGCCCGTGCAGTTGACCATGCTGTTAGTGAATTGAAAAAACAAAATGTTTAAATAGCTTAAAAAAAATTAAAGTATGACTGATGACACAAAAAATATTTCTTCTACATCACGAAGGGAATTTCTCAGGAATACAGCAATTACCGCTGCTGGTTTCATCATACTACCACGGCATGTGTTGGGCGGAAAGGGTTTTATAGCTCCCAGTGACCGGTTGTTAATTGCAGGTGTTGGTGTGGGTGGAAAAGGAGAAAGCGATATTGCAAACTTCTTTAAAAGCGGAAAAGCAGATATTGCTTTTTTGTGTGATGTAGATGATAAAAGAGCAGCAACATCAGTTAAAAATTTTCCCAAAGCAAAATATTATAAAGACTGGCGTGAAATGTTTGATAAGGAATCAAAACATTTTGATGCAGTATCAGTTTCCACTCCCGATCATAATCATGCAGTGGCAGCTTTAGGCGCCATGCAATTGGGCAAGCATGTATATGTTCAAAAACCATTAACGCATGATATTTATGAAGCACGGGTACTAACAAATGCCGCTAAACAATATAAGGTAGTAACACAAATGGGCAACCAGGGCGCTTCCGGTGATGGAGTTCGCCAATTGGTTGACTGGTATGATGCAGGTGTTATTGGTAAAGTGCATACTGTTTATTGCTGGACAGATCGCCCGGTTTGGCCGCAGGGAATTCCATGGCCTTCTCAAAAAGCGGAAGTGCCCAAAACTTTAGATTGGAATTTATGGTTAGGAACAGCGCCTTATAAAGATTACATTGAAAAGCTTGTTCCTTTTAACTGGCGTGGCTGGTGGGATTATGGAACCGGTGCTTTGGGAGATATGGGATGCCACATAATGGCGCCGGCATTTACTGTTCTCGATCTGAAATATGTTACCGATGTACAGGCAAGTGTGGGAAGCGTTTATGTAGATGAATTCAAACGTGGTTATTTTCCTGAAAGCTGTCCACCTTCAAGTCATGTAATTCTTACATTTCCTAAAACACATAAAACAAAGCATGAAGTTACCGTGCATTGGATGGATGGCGGCATAGAACCGGAAAGACCGGAAGAATTATTGCCTAATGAAGTTTTTGGTGATGGAGGAAACGGCACTTTATTCATAGGAACAAAAGGCAAAATGATGTGCGGCACTTATGGTGCAAATCCACAACTGCTGCCCACAAGTAAAACAAAAGAAGTTCAGGTAAAACAAAGAATGGCAAGAGTGCCGGGTAGTGCAGAAGGTCACTATGCTCAATGGATAGAAGCATGTATTGCAGGATATGGAAATAAAGAAGTGAGCTCACCTTTTGAATCGGCAGGACCGTTAACCGAAGGATTGCTGATGGCTAATTTAGCAATAAGAGGCTTTGATATTCGCAAGCCAAAAGCTGATGGAAAAGGATTTGATTATCCAGGTAGATACATAAAACTTTTATGGGATAACGACAATATGAAAGTGACGAATTTTGATGACGTAAATCAATTTGTAAAACGTGAATATCGGAAAGGGTACAATCTTAATATTTAAAAAAATTTTTTAAAAAATAAATTATGAACAGAAAAGAAGCGGTACAATATATTTCGCTCCTGTTAGGAGGAACATTGGTAGGCGGAAACGCTTTTTTAACCGGCTGCAAAAGTACCGGCAACAAAATGAGTTTTACTGCAGATGACATCGCCTATCTGGATGAAATTGCCAATACTATTTTACCTGAAACGTCAACTCCCGGCGCAAAAGCTGCCATGGTTGGGCAATTTATGACCGTTATGATAAATGATTGCTATGAAGAAAAAGATCAGAAAATATTTCATGAAGGAATGGATAAGCTGAATGATCTCTCAAAGAAAAATTACGATGTATTATTCATGAAAATTAATGATCAGCAACGCCACGATCTTTTAGTGAAATTAGATAATGAGCAAAAAGATTACATGAAAAATAAAAAGAAAGAAGAGCCTTCTCACTATTTCCGTATGATGAAGGAACTTACTTTACTCGGTTATTTCACGTCAGAAATAGGATGTACCAAAGCAAGACGCTATGTAGAAACCCCTGGAAATTTTGAAGGATGTATTCCTTATAAAAAGGGTGATAAAGCATTCGCTTAAAATATAAACACAATGTATCAACGCAGAGACTTTTTAAAAACAGCAGCAACAGGAATAGCGCTCACAGCAGTAAGCGAAAAAATATTGGGATTCAGATCATCTTCCTTGTTTGGCTCTGAAAACATTAAAGAATTTGGCTTGCAGCTTTATACTTTACGTGATGTATTGCCAAAAGATCCCAAAGGTGTTTTAAAGCAGGTTGCAGAAATGGGCTATAAACAAATTGAAAGTTTTGAAGGCGGTGCAGGAATGTTTTGGGGAATGACGAACATTGAATTTAAAAAGTATATGGATGATCTGGGGATGAAGATTGTATCGAGCCATTGCAATATCGAAAAAGATTTTGAACGCAAAGCAAATGAAGCCGCAGAAATTGGTATGAAATATTTAATTTGTCCGAGCCTGGATAATGAAAAAAATATGGATAGGGATGGTTATAAAAAAGCTGCTGAATTATTTAATAAAAAAGGAGAAATCTGTAAAAGCAATGGCTTCAGGTTTGCCTATCATAACCACGATCAGGCTTTTGTACAAAGACCCGGAGGTTTTATATCCGAAGAAATTTTGCTGGAAGGTTCTGACCCATCTTTAGTAGATTTTGAAATGGATATTTACTGGGTAGTTACAGCCGGTGAATACCCCATTAAGTGGTTTGAAAAATATCCTAACCGTTTTCGGCTTAGTCATATTAAAGATAGAAAAAAGAATGTACCGCTTTCTGATAAAGACGCCTCCTGCATTGCAGGTCAGGGACAAATAGATTTTGCAAAAATTTTAAAAGCAGGTCAAAAAAAAGGATTGAAATATTTTATTGTTGAACAGGAACGATATGATAATACTACCTCTTTATTGGCGGCCAAGGCTGATGCAGACTATTTAAAAAAATTAAAAATTTAATTCGATAAGAATTACCGCAATGAATCTTTAGATTTCATCGTAGTATCTTTTTTATGAGTGCTGAGGTTTATTGCATTGGTTGTATCCGGAATGCCTCCATTCTCATTTTGCACACCTACTTCGTTTTTACTTTTCGTATCCTCAGTAGTTTTTTTATCGTTTGAATTGCAGCTAAAAAGTACTGAAACAATTGTTACAATAAATATCCTTTTCATACTTACCATTTTATATAAAGGTAATTTTATTTTTGCGTAGATTGAAAACGATATAGTTAATATCAAAATACAAACAATGCAAAAGATTGCCATGCCTGGCTCCGGCTTTATTGCAAGATTTATGCAGATTCTTTGCAGGGCTACAGAAATAAAGACAAGATCATAACTGTTTATTCAAGAAAGGAAGCGTCTGCAAAAAAATTTGCTGAAGATTATAAAGTATCTCATCATACAACCAATATGGAAGAGGCAATTACTCATCCCAATGTAGATATTGTTTGTGTTTCTCTTCCCAATAATTTGCATGAAGAAGCTGTAATACTGTGCTGTAAGCATAAAAAATCTGTGATGGTTACCAAACCGCTTGGTCGCAATGCTGAAGAAGCAAAACGAATGCTGGAGGCTGTAGAAAATGCAGGAATATTCAATGGATATTTAGAAGATCTTGTTTATACCCCAAAATTTTTAAAAGCATTTGAAACAGTAAAAAGTGGTGGTTTAGGAAGAATACTTTGGGCAAAATCAAGGGAGACGCATCCCGGTCCGCACAGTGAATGGTTTTGGAATATTGAACAAGCCGGTGGTGGCTGCATTCTCGATCTTGGTTGCCATTGTGTTGAAATAGCAAGAAGTTATATTGGCAAAGATATCAAACCAATTGAAGTTATGTGTTGGGCTGATACACAGGTAAAACCTATTGATGCGGAAGATCATGCAATCGGTTTGGTAAAATACGAAAATGGCGCCATTGGTCAATTTGAAGTTAGCTGGACATTTCGTGGCGGAATGGACCTTCGTGATGAAGTGATGGGCACTGAAGGTACCATATGGATAAATAATTTTTTACGCACCGGCTTTGAAATTTTTACAACAGGGAAAGGTGGAGATTATATTGCTGAAAAAGCTGAAAGCAATACCGGGTGGCTGTTTCCTGTTGGTGATGAACTAAATGAACTGGGATATAACCACATGTTCATGGATATGTTCAAAGCCATGGAAGAAGGCAAACAACCCAAAGAAACTTTTTACGATGGCTATGTTGTTAATGCAGTTTTAGATGCTGCTTACCGATCTGCAAAAAGCAAACAATGGGAACCTGTGCAATTAGAAATATGGCGGGGAAAAGAAGGCTTTACAAAAGACAATCATCTCACCTCTTATGATAATGATCATTATTTAATTAAAGAAGAAATGACCCATTACGGAACAAAAAAACTCATCTTAAAAAATAAACAATCAGGAAAAATTTTAGAGAAGATCATTGAATAAATTTTCTCTATAATTAAATTTTTATTGATCGCTTTTCATCTCTTTAATTGAAACCTGCGGAGCTAATACTTTATGATCTTTCTCAACAATAATATCTTTAGCTAATGTAAATGTTGAAGTTTGTTTTATATCCTTAGATGAAGCACCGATCTTTATTGCATATTTTCCTACCTCTGCAATCCACGATGAAGATTTCGTATCAAATGATGCAAGATCAGTTGCATTTAAATTAAAAATAATTGTTTGCGATTGGCCAGGTTTTAATAATTGCGTTTTTGCAAAGGCTTTCAACTCTTCTGATGGTTTATCCAGTTTTTTGTGAGGTGCGCTAACATATAATTGTACAACTTCTTTACCTGCAACAGCACCTGTATTAATGATTGTTATTGTGGCTGAGAGCTTTCCATTAAAAAGCGGAGAGCTTAATTTTAAATTACTGTATCTAAAATTTGTGTAGGATAATCCATAACCAAATTCATAAGCAGGCATTACGTTGAATGTATTGTAATATCTATATCCTACATAAATGCCTTCTTCATAAGTAACTTCTGCAGGAACTTGTCTGAAACGGGGGTTAGAGGTATCAGCCATTTCAGGAAATTCTTTTCCGGGGAAATTTTTTGCAGAAGGCACATCTTTATAATCAACAGGAAAAGTAGTTGCCAATTTCCCTGACGGATTTACTTTACCCGCGATGATATCTGCAATTGCATTACCAGCTTCAAGTCCGGGTTGCCATGCAAGTAAAATTGCATCCACATTATCTCTCCAGCTATTAACTTCAATAACCCCACCAATATTTAAAATCACAATTACCTTTTTTCCTTTTGAATGAAATGCATCTGAAATATTTTTTATTAATGCTTTTTCTTTGTCTGATAAATAATAATCATTCTCTAATTTTCTATCAGCACCCTCCCCTGCATTTCTCCCGAGTGTTATTACTGCAACATCGTCCTCATTTGCCTTCTGCGATAAAAGTTCAGGTGATAAATCTAATTCTTCAATAGGCTTGAGACGATCAAAAAATCCTCGCGGTTTCGGACGATTTGCTTTTGCATCTGCTATGTAAGAAGTATATCTATTATCTAATGCCTCATTCAAAATATAGCCTGCATTCATTAATCCCTGCACCAATGAAATTGTATAAGCTTTGTTTACATCACCACTGCCCGTACCTCCTGCAATAATATCGTATGAAGTATTTCCAAAAACAGCAATTTTAGTTTTGCTTTTAAGAGGAAGCACGTTGTTATTGTTTTTCAATAATACCATACCTTCTGCTGCAGCCATTCTTGATATTTCAGCATCTTTTTTAAGATCAGGTTTATCAGAATATTTATATCCTTTAAAGGATGGAGATAGAAGAATAATATTTAAAATGCGCTCTACGTTTTGATCAAGAATTTTTACATCCAGGCTATCATGATTTACCGCATTAATTATTCGTTGTACCTGTTGCGGATTTCCAGGCATTAACAGATCATTACCCGCTTTCATTTGAGCAATTGGATCTTTACCGCCAGTCCAGTCTGTCATTACAAAACCTTTATAGCCCCACTCTTTACGCAAAATGGTTGTGAGCAGATCATACTCTTCTGATGTATACGTTCCATTTAATTTGTTGTAAGAAGACATTACTGTCCATGGCGCAGATCTTTTAACTGCAATTTGAAATCCTTTTAAATATATTTCCCGCAATGCTCTTTCACTAACGATTGTGTTAATAGTATTTCTGTTTGTTTCCTGGTTATTAGCGGCAAAATGTTTTATAGAAGTTCCTGCTCCGTTCGATTGTATTCCATTTACTATTGCTGCCGTCATGCTGCCCACAATCAAAGGATCTTCTGAATAATATTCAAAATTTCTTCCGCCCAGAGGATTGCGATGAATGTTTAATGCAGGAGCCAATAAAATGTCAACACCATAGTCATGAACTTCACTGCCGAATGCAACACCAACTTTTTTTACAAGGTCAGTATCCCATGATGATGCAAGCAAAGTTGCTACAGGAAATGCAGTTGCATAATATGATCTGGAACTATCTTTATTTCTAAAAGGTGAGATGCGTAAACCCGCAGGTCCATCTGCAACAACTATAGAAGGAATGCCTAATCTTAATATCGGAAATGTAGTACCGGCTGCACCGGGAACTTTGTCCTGTGTTTCACCAATGACAGGACCAGCCTGAGGTGCACTCCCACGCCTGCGTGCATTACCTACCACCAGGTGCGCTTTTTCTTCAAGCGTCATTGCGTTGATAACATCTTTGAGAGAATTTTTACCAAGCTGTGGTAAATTTTTTGTTTGGGCAATTGCCATAAAAGGCAACAAAAATATTATGGATAAAATAGCGTAGAATTTCATTTTTGAAAATTTAAAATTCATTTATTAATAATCACTTTACCAAAAGCTGCGTAACCAACTGTTGGGGTTTTATCTTTAATTATATATCTGATTCTTTTTAAAAATATCCAGTCATCAATAATTATTTCGGGGGTAGTTGCATTCATAAACTGCTCATAATACCTGGCGTCAGTATTTCTATTTGGCACTCTGTCGCCCCAAACAATATCAATTGTCTCTATCATTATTTTTTTATCAGTAGGCTTTGTGGAAGCGGCAATTATTAAAATAAGAGCAATTAATAAAACTGAGATCAAAATTATTTTTCGTTTCATAAAATCTATTTTTTTTGATAAACCCTTACATAATCTATCACCATTTGCTGGGGGAAAATTGAATCATCGACACCTTTTTGTCCGCCCCAGTTACCGCCAACAGCAATATTTAATATCATAAAAAAATCATTTGCATAAGGCCATCCTCCAAAACCAAGTCCGGGATCTGCATAAGTAAAATACGGCACACTGTCAACTGACCATACTACCTGGTTGGTTGTCCATTCAAGTGAATATATATGAAAGGCATTGTCTGCATCAGGCACTAAGGTATTACCACCTTTCTGTTGGCCATTAGCCCCATTATATAATTTATTATGAGCGGTACCATAAATTACATTTTGATTAAAACCAACTTCTTCCATTATATCAAGTTCTCCGTCATCAGGCCAATGCAAAGGATCATTGGCAGAAAGCAACCAGATAGCAGGCCACATGCCTGTACCCTTTGGTAATTTTGCCTTGATATCAAATTTACCGTATGTCCATTGAGCTTTATTTTTTGTGAGCAACCGTGCAGATGTATAATTTCTGCCACTAAAACTTTCTTTTCTTGCTTCAATAATTAAATTACCGTTTACCACTCTCGCATTTTCTGATCTTGCATTGGTGTAATATTCCAATTCATTATTACCCCATCCATTTCCTCCAACATCATAACCCCATTTGGTGTTATCCGGTAAACCATCTTTATCAAATTCGTCAGACCATACAAGCTGATAAGTTTTAGGAACAGGAGTTGGAGTTGGAGCAGGATTAGTGTTTGTTGAAGTAGTAGTTTTTTTACTGCAAAACGACAAACAAAATAGCATGCTGAAAGAAAAAACAAAAATGAAAAAATTATTCTTCATAAAAATTATTTTAAATAAAAAATTAAATCCTGATATAAATTTTTCTTTTATTAAGCCACCATCCTATACTCCAGCAAAGAAGCATATAACAAACAGCAAATATAAGAGAACCGATAGCACCCGGGGCTATTGCCTGAAAAAAGACTTTATTTATTCTGCCATATAAATTTTCGTGAGGAGCAACGCGTATCATATCAAGTGCTACTACCAATAGCTCAGATAAAATATAAATAAATAATGGATTTCTGCCAAGCACAAGAAAAAAGTTTGACCATTTAAACTTAACCCAGTTCTTTATATCAATAACAAAAATTAAGGATGATAAAATAATAAGATCGAGCCCTGTGGTAAGTAATACAAAAGAGCTTGTCCATAATTTTTTATTTATGGGGAAGATCATGTTCCAGCATAATGCAACAAAAATAAACAGCGAACCAACAAGCATTAATCTTGCTAAACTATCATAGCTCCTTCCATTTTTTTGAATAAATTTGCCTGCATAATATCCAATGATCACATTTACAATTGCCGGGAGGGTGCTTAACCATCCCTCAGGATCAAAAGGAATTC
>JADGPX010000117.1 GCA_017882215.1 Chitinophagaceae bacterium
AAAAATAATTAAAACGCCAATACTTCAGTCCGAAAGAGGGCAGTCAGCTTATAAAGAAGCCAATCAATTAATGGCAATATTTCTAAAAAGTATTGAAACAGCGAAGCCTGTCCGACTGGCGTCAGCCGGGCAGGCAAAATAAAATTGCTTCAACTTTCTAATTTCCCGTCCGAACGGGTCATCCGGGCGGGCTTATTAATTATTTTTTATTTCTTATTTATGATAATTTCTCATCTTGTTGCAGTTTCAGAAAATAATGTTATCGGTAAAGAGAATAAGATCCCATGGTATTTACCGAACGATCTTAAATTCTTTAAAAATAAATCATGGGGAATGCCGGTGATAATGGGCCGTAATACGTATGAATCTTTGGATAAACCTTTGCCCGGCAGAATAAACGTAGTGATTACAACAAAGAATGATTGGCAAAGAGAGGATGTAACAGTTGCTCACAGCATTGATGAAGCAGTTAAAAAGGCCTGCGAATCAGATTGTAATGAACTTTTTATAATAGGTGGGGGAGAGGTTTTTAAGCAATCAATGGATATTGTAAACCGGATCTATCTTACACGAGTTCATACAACAATTGATGGTGATACTTTTTATCCGGAGTTTGATAAGAATGAATGGAAATTGATTTCAGAAGATCCGCATCCGGCAGATGAAAAGCATCAATTTGCATATACGTTTCAGCTATGGGAAAAAATCAGTTAATGTATAATCGCTTCCAATTAGCTAAAAAATTTCTTCATTATTATTTAACCGCTTCTAATGGAAAAGGGCATGGCATTCATTCTCCATTTGTTTTTGATTTTATAACAAATGTTCTCAATGATAAAAAAAATTATGAGTGTTATTATTCAATTGAAAAATTAAGAAAAGAATTATTACATGATAAAAGAATTATTACTGTGGAAGATTTTGGTGCAGGTTCTTCAGTGATACCTTTAAACAAAAGAGTGATAAAAGATATTGCAGCTTCCTCTCCAAAGCCAAAAAAATTTGCACAGTTATTATTCAGAATTGCATATTATTATAAACCGGAAACTATTGTAGAATTGGGTACTTCGTTTGGAATTACTGCATCTTATCTTGCCTGTGCAAATAAAACTTCAGAGATATTTACCCTTGAAGGATCTAAAAATATAGCAACAATTGCACAAGGTAATTTTAAAAAACCCGGATTACAAAATGTAAAATTGATACAGGGAAATTTTGATGATACATTACCTGATCTCTTATTGCAAATTAAAAAAATTAACCTTGCTTTTGTAGATGGCAATCACCGCAAACCCCCAACCCTAAAGTACTTTCAGCGATTCCTGAAAAAATTTACTGGTCAATCTATTTTTATTTTTGATGACATTCACTGGAGTGCAGAAATGGAAGAAGCATGGAAAGAAATTCAGCAACACCCTGCTGTAACATTAAGCATTGATCTTTTTTTTATCGGGCTCGTATTTTTTAAGAAAGATTTTAAGGCAAAGCAACATTTTGTTATCAGGTTTTAAATTTTCAATATCTTGCGCCAATATTTCAAACTATGATAATTGGTGTTTTAAAAGAACCATCACCTGAAACCAGAGTCTCCATATTGCCGGAACATTTAACTACGCTTAAAAAATGGAATGTTGATGCTGTTGTTGAAATCAACGCAGGTATAAGCGCATTTGCCACAAACGAAAAGTATACTAATGCAGGAGCAAAGGTTGTAAGCCGTGAAGAAGTTTTACAAACTGCAGATATTATTTTATCCATAAATATTTTTTCGGAAGCTCAAACTTCCGATCTAAAATCTAAAGTTCTTCTTGGTAATTACCAGGCGCTGTTTAATGCCGCTCTTATAAAAGGTTGGAGTGATAAAGGAATTACAGTTTTTAGCATTGATATGATACCAAGAACTACAAGAGCGCAAAGTATGGATGTGCTAAGCAGCCAGGCAAATATTGCAGGGTATAAAGCGGTACTGCTTGCTGCTAATTTATTTCCAAGATATTTTCCCATGTTCATGACTGCTGCAGGCAGCATTCCACCTGCAAAAGTTTTGATACTGGGTGCCGGTGTTGCGGGGTTACAAGCCATCGCAACTGCAAGGCGATTGGGCGCTGTTGTAGAAGTATTTGATACAAGACCTGCAGTTAAAGAAGAAGTGATGAGCCTTGGGGCAAAGTTTGTAGAAGTGGAAGGCGCTGCTGATGCAAGCAAAGCCGGTGGCTATGCGGTTGAGCAATCAGAAGAATTTTTACAAAAACAAAAAGCAAAAATTGCTAAGAGTGTAGCAAAGGCAGATATTATAATTACCACAGCGCAGATACCGGGTAAAAAAGCACCTGTATTAATTACCACTCAAATGATGGAGAATATGAAAAATGGATCAGTAATTATTGATCTGGCTGCTGCTACAGGGGGCAATACTGAGCTTACAAAAAATGCAGAAAGCTTTTCACACAATGGAGTAACTATTGTTGGCAATTCTAATCTGCCAGGTACAATGCCTTATGATGCCAGCAAATTATATGGAAAAAATATTCTGAACTTTTTACAATTAATTATTGATAAGGAAGCCCGCCCGGATGACCCGGTCGGACGGGGAAAATTGAATTTGAATTTTGAAGATGATCTTGTGAAAGGCACCTGCATTGCACACGATGGAAAAATAACGAATGAAAGAGTCGCAAGTCTTGTGTCAGGCTGAGCTTGTAGAAGCCTTGATGATAGAAAAATAATAGTTGAAGTGAGTGACATCCCGCAATTGCGGGACTATGAAATATAAATGCTGACTACAAAAAAATATTTATGCAATCAATTTTAAATTTTTTCAGTGAAAACATACAGCTGATCTACATTGTAATTCTATCAGTGTTTTTGGGAATTGAAGTTATCGGAAGAGTTCCGAGTGTTTTGCATACGCCATTAATGAGTGGCGCAAATGCAATTCATGGAGTTGTAATAATTGGTGCAATAATCGTAATGGGCAAAGCTGAAACAAATAATTATTTAGCATTGATCCTGGGTTTTCTTGCTGTTATCCTCGGAACATTAAATGTAGTTGGTGGTTTTGTGGTTACTGACAGGATGCTGGAAATGTTTAAATCCAAATCTAAATCACAAAAAACAAGTTCCAAATAAAATTCAATTGGAAAATTCAAATAAAAAATATGACCTAGAGGAACGTACTGCTTTGTTTGCAGAGAGAATTAGAGATTTTTGCCTTCAGCTTCCTAAGAATGTTGTAAACAATGAATACATTCCTCAACTTGTACGTGCCGGAAGTTCACCTGGTTCAAATTATATAGAAGCTAATGAAAGTATAGGCGATAAAGATTTTAAGATGAAAATAAAAACCTGTCGAAGAGAATCGAAAGAATCTGCATATTGGTTAAGGCTTATTATTACTGATAATTCTTCGGCTATGGAAAATGAAAGGGCGGCATTAAGACAAGAAGCAAAAGAATTTGTATTGATTTTTACAGCAATATTGAAAAGCCGTGAAAATAAAGATTAATTTTTATTTATTTTTTATTTATTTGGTTCTTGCTATTTGGTTTTTTGAATTTTTATAAAATAAGTTATGGGATTGAATCTATTGACTATCTGTTACCTCATTGGCTCGGTAACTTTTATACTCGGATTAAAAATGTTATCTAATCCTGCAAGCGCAAGAAGAGGTAATTTAATTGCCGCCTCAGGAATGCTGATCGCAATCATCGGAACAATTTTTTTGTATGAAGATAATGGAAACAAACTCGGAAATTATGCCTGGATATTTAGCGGATTAATTATTGGAAGCATAATAGGAACGTTGAGCGCAAAAAAAGTTAAAATGACTTCCATGCCCGAAATGGTAAGTCTTTTTAATGGTACAGGCGGCGCTTGTGCAGCATTAATTTCAATTGTAGAGTTTGATCATTTATCCAAAGAACTTGCAGTTAATAACAGCAGTGAATATGTAAGCAGTATTCAACCAACTGTATTAATTATTGTATTAGGACTTATCATTGGTTCGGTTTCTTTTGCAGGCAGTATGATCGCCTGGGGAAAGTTAAATGGTAAGGTGAAAGATTTTAGTTTCACAGGACAAAACATTCTCAACCTCATTTTGCTGGCTGTTGCTTTGAGTGCAGGCGCCTACCTGGTAATTAACCCGACGCATAGTTTTTTATTATACGGAATTCTTGCATTGGCATTGGCATACGGAGTAATGTTTGTGATGCCTATTGGTGGCGCTGATATGCCTGTGGTTATTTCTCTTTTAAATTCTTTTACCGGTGTTGCTGCGGCATGCGGCGGATTTTTATATCACAACCAGGTAATGATTACCGGTGGAATATTAGTTGGCGCAGCGGGAACATTACTTACTATTTTAATGTGCAAGGCGATGAACCGCAGTTTGAAAAATGTTTTGATAGGATCTTTTGGAGGAAGCGCTGCTGCAGGTTCTGCATCGAAAGAGCATGGCGCTTACAAAGAAATTTCATTGAGCGATGCCGCCATGGTAATGAGTTATGCAAATAAAGTAATGATAGTTCCCGGTTATGGATTGGCTGTAGCGCAGGCGCAGCATGCCTGTCATGAGTTGGAAAAAGTGCTGAATGAAAAAGGAGTTGATGTTAAATATGCTATTCATCCTGTTGCAGGAAGAATGCCGGGGCACATGAATGTTTTGCTTGCAGAAGCAGATGTGAGCTATGAAAAATTGTTGGAGATGGAACAAGCCAATGATGAATTTAAGACCACAGACGTGGTTTTAATCCTCGGCGCTAATGATGTGGTAAATCCTGCAGCTAAAAATGATCCTGCCTCGCCGATATATGGAATGCCTATTTTGGAAGTGGAATTAGCAAAGAATATAATAGTGAACAAACGAAGCATGAAGCCCGGTTATGCAGGAATAGAAAATGCTCTTTTCTCCCGGCCAAAAACATCCATGTTATTTGGTGATGCAAAAAAAGTTCTGCAAGATCTATTGACGGAGATTAAGAATGTGTAAATAAAAAAACCCTCCCGATTTTCGGGAAGGGCTCTGTATAATTCAAAGAATCATCTTAGTTATTTACAACATTCTTTTCTACAACTTTCTTACCCTTCTTGGTTTTTACTTTGGTAGTAACGGCATCGGTTTTAGTTTCGGTCTTTACTTTATTGCCATCGTCTTTAACTTTTACAGTTGTTTTATCAGTAGTTGTTTTATTAGTAGCAGCCCATGTGTCGTAAGCGGCAGGCTCTAAAACTTCACCTGCAAGATTGATCTGCTTTATTTCGTCAACACCCGCAAACTTTACTGTTAGTGTTTTATGAATTCCGCCAAGCACTGCTGCATTGTAAGTTGCTTTAATATAACCTGTTTTACCGGGAGCTATCGGTGCTTTGGTATAATCAGAAACAGTACAGCCACAGGTTGGATTAGCCTGTTCAATTATTAATGGCTCTGTGCCAATATTGGTTACAACAAAGGTTGCAGTTGGCGGAACGTTTTGTTTTACTTTTCCATAGTCAAAAGTTTCTGTGCTGAATTTAGCTACATCAGCTGCTTTCTTTTGCGCAAAAATTGCTGTTGCAAAAGTAAAAGCCATCAAAGAGAATAATAATTTTTTCATTTTAAGAGGGGTTTTATAGTTTAATTTATTGTTGATTTTTTAAAGAGCTTAATCCTGAATTTTCGGGGGCAGAAGTTGTGGGTGTTTTCCAAACCTCGCCCTTTATAGTGACTTGTTTGCTTTGCGTTCCGTTGTATGTGATAGTGATAAATTTTGAAAAGGGTCCATCATTCATGGCATTGTAACCAACGTTTATTTTAGAAGTTGCGCCTGCAGGTACTGCATCTTTACTCCACTCAGGAGTTGTGCATCCGCAGCTTGCCTGTACATTATCAAGAACCAAAGGCGTTGTGCCGGTATTGATAAATGTAAAAACATGGGTTACCGGTTTGCCTTGCGGAATTTTGCCAAAGTCGTATTCAGTTTCTTTTAAAGAAATCACTTCAGCAACTGAAGTTGTTTTATCTTCCTTAACCGGAACAGTAACATTTGTTTGTGCACCAGCTATATAAGTTAAACTCAAAGCGCAAAAAATGGCAAATATTTTTTTCATTGTATAATTAAAATAAAACTGATTCAAAGATACAAAAACGAATTTAATGTGTTCAAATTGTGGATAGGTTACCAGATTTTTAACAATCATCACTCATTATTAATATTTTTGCCGATATGGATATAGTTGACACCACTAAAGCCTCACTGGAAAAATTATCTTTTGATAAATTCAGGGAAGAAGTTTTAAAAGATTATCGTGTGGTTTGTGAGAGCCGTGAAGCCAGCTTATCAGGACGTAAAGAAGTATTGACAGGCAAAGCCAAGTTTGGCATTTTTGGCGATGGTAAAGAAGTAGCGCAGGTGGCTATGGCAAAGTTTTTTAAGCCCGGTGATTTTCGTTCAGGCTATTACCGTGATCAAACTTTTATGTTTGCCTCAGGTCTATCAACTTTTGAGCAATTCTTTTCACAATTATATGCCGATCCTGATGTGAACCATGATCCTTTTAGTGCAGGTCGCCAAATGAATTCACACTTTGCTACCAGGTTTGTTGATGAGAACGGAGAATGGCTCGACCTGGCAAATAAAAAAAATGTTTCTGCTGATACAGCCCCAACAAGCAGTCAAATGCCACGGGCCTTAGGGCTTGCCTTTGCTTCAAAAGTTTTTAGAGATGTAGAGAGCTTACATGAACTAAAAAATTTAAGCGATAATGGTAATGAGATTTGTTTTTGTACAATTGGTGATGCTGCCACTTCTGAAGGCCATTTTTGGGAAACAATGAATGCAGCAGGAGTGTTACAGGTTCCTTTGGCAGTTTTTGTATGGGATGATGGTTATGGAATTTCTGTTCCTAAAAAATATCAAACCACTAAAGAATCTATTTCCAAAGCTTTAAAGGGTCTTCAGAAAGAAGAAAATACCAATGGCATAAATATTTACAAACTAAAAGGATGGGATTATGCAGGTATGTGCGAAGTACTGGAAAGTGCAATTAAAGAAATGCGCCAAACGCATATTCCTGCATTATTTCATGTTGAGGAGATAACACAGCCGCAAGGTCATTCAACTTCCGGCAGTCATGAGCGGTATAAGGAACAGGAACGTTTGGAGTGGGAGAAAAAATGGGATTGTATCAAACAAATGAAAGAATGGATGCTTGCCAATGCTCTCGCAGAAGAAAATGAATTAGAGCAGATTGAAATTGAAGCAAAACAATTTGTAAGAGAAAGTAAAAAGAATGCATGGGAAAAATATATCAATCCAATAAAGGAACAGGTTAACAAAACAGTTGAATTGTTAAATAGTTTAAGTGTTGAAAACACAGAGATAAAAAAAATAGCAGATGAATTATCTGCGAATAGAGAACCGCAAAGAAGGGATGTGATGAAAGCTTTAGCAACCGCTATCGAACTCACAACTCACAACTCACAACTCATAGCTCACAACTCACAACTCACAAATTATTATTCACAACTCACAACTAAGAATGCACAACTCTTCAATACTTATCTCTATAACGAAGGACCCAGATCGGCATTAAAAGTTACTGAGATAAAACCTTATTTTAAAAATAATGCACCAACTATAAATGGGTACGAAGTCCTCAATAAATATTTTGATGCACTTTTTGCAACTAATAAAAAAGTAGTGGCTTTTGGCGAAGACCTTGGCTTTATCGGTGATGTTAACCAGGGTTTCAGCGGATTGCAGAAAAAATATGGCGAGCAAAGAATTTTTGATACAGGAATTAGAGAACTTACTATCATGGGACAGGGAATAGGCCTGGCTTTGCGGGGATTACGTCCTATTGCTGAAATTCAATACCTTGACTATTTGTTGTTTGGCTTACAGCCTTTGAGTGATGATGTATCCACAACACATTTCAGAACTAAAGGGCAGCAAAGTGTGCCGCTTATTGTGCGAACAAGAGGGCATCGCCTCGAAGGTATATGGCATAGCGGCTCACCAATGGGGATAATAATAAATGCACTGCGTGGAATGTATGTTTGTGTTCCGCGTAATATGGTGCAGGCAGTTGGCATGTACAATACTTTATTGCAAAGCAATGATCCGGCATTAATAATAGAATGCTTAAACGGTTATCGCTTAAAAGAAAAACTTCCTTCTAATTTAATTGCATACACTGTGCCGCTGGGTGTGCCCGAAATTATAAAACAAGGTTCTGATATAACCATGGTTACTTATGGTTCTACTGCAAGAATTGTTCAGGAGGCTGCAGATAGTTTAGACAAATTAAACCTGCCTACCGGACAGGCAGGGATCAGTTGCGAGATTGTTGATATACAAACTTTGTTGCCTTTTGATATCAATCACAAAATTCTTGAATCATTAAAGAAAACAAATCGCATTGTATTTATTGATGAAGATGTACCGGGAGGCGCTGCAGCATTTATGTTCAATAAAGTGATGGAGGAACAGGGTGGCTATAAATATCTTGATGTATCTCCAAGAACGATAACAGCAAAAGCTCACCGACCTTCTTACGGAAGTGACGGAGATTATTTCAGCAAACCCAATGTGGAAGATATTATCAGGGTTGCGAAAGAAATGATGGCGGAATAGAGCCTCCTCTAAACCTGCCTGACCGGCAGGCAGGTCTCCTCCGCCATTTGGTGGGGAGACTTGCGAAAGGAAATAAAAAATTGATAAATGCTTTCGGTAAAGGAGAAAAAATTTATAAGAGATTGGGGAATTCAGAAAGAAGGACCCAGGTG
>JADGPX010000005.1 GCA_017882215.1 Chitinophagaceae bacterium
ATATCCATGATGCGCCATTAAAATACCAAACCCTAAACGCAATATCAGCAGGGCTGTGCTGTATGCGCCTGCGTTATATTTTGTTGAAAAAAGCTTTCTCATAATTTTACATTTATAATTGTGTTAACAATGCTTATGCAATTTAAAGTTTTATTTTATCATCAGTATGAAGAAGCAGAATGGAATGCTGTTTGTACTTTTGTACGGGTATCTATCAAATGAAAAACAAAAGTTTGTTACATAAATAAAACCTCCAATAAATGAATCGCCTTTTTTCTCTTTTAGTTTTGCTTATAACATCTTTCACCGGTTTCTCTCAAGCCAATTATAACGTTACTGATCCTGAGCGGAGTTTTAAAGAAGCGAAAGATTTTTTTATACAGGAACAATATGCACTTGCTTATCCTTTATTAAAAGAGTTGAAACAAAAATATCCTGAAAATACTGCCAGCAGCCATACTTATTTAAACCAGGACATAGAATATTATTTTATTGTTTGCGGTTTAGTGTTGGATCAGGAAGTTGCAGAAGAACAGGCTAAAAGTTTTATTGCCGATGCTAACAATGAACCTCGTCAGCAGATAATGAGCTATCATCTTGCTAAATTTTATTTTATAAGAAATGATTTTGAAAATGCGGTTACTAATTATGAAAGGGCAGGGTATGATAATTTAAGCAATGAAGAAATTGCAGATGCAAAATTTGAACTGGCATATTCTTACTTTAATTTAAAAAAATTTGAAGAAGCTAAACCTTTGTTCAACGAAATTCACCAGTTACCAAAGAATAAATATTATTATCCTGCTAATTATTACTATGGATTTATCAGTTACAGGGATAGAAATTATGCTGAAGCTTTAAAGGCTTTTAGGCTGATAGAAAACCAGGAGCAATATGTAGGATTGGTACCGTATTACATTGCCGAGATATATTATTTTCAGGGAAAGAAAGATGAGACTTTGCGTTATGGTGAAGAAGTTTTGAGGCGTGGCAATTTGTTTTATCAAAAAGAATTGAATTTATTAATTGGACAGATATATTTTGAAAAAAGAAATTTTGCAAAGGCATTGCCATTGCTGGAAGCTTATGTTAACAGCAGCGATAAGGTTACAAAAGAAATTTTGTATGAGTTAAGTTATTGTTATTACGAGGCAAACCAGGTAGATAAAGCAATTGAGGGCTTTAAGCAGTTGAGTAACGAGAAAGATTCTTTGGGCCAGAATTCCATGTATTTATTGGGTGATCTATATATCAGGACAAATCAAAAAGCAAATGCAAGAAATGCTTTTCAATACAGTGCCAACAACAGCAGTAACCGCAAGCAACAGGAAATATCAAGATTTAATTATGCAAAACTATCTTATGAATTAGGCTACCAGGATATTGCATTGAACAGCATGAAATCCTTTCTGGATATGTATCCTACTTCTGTCTACGCTACAGAAGCCAAAGAAATTCTTGTAGGTATTTTAGCCAATACAAATAATTTTAATGATGCATTGGAGTTGTATGAATCGTTCGATAGACCAACTCCTGTCATGCAAAAGATATATCCTAAAATTTTATATGGTAAGGCTACAGAGTTTATAAATGATCAGCAGCTTAATCAGGCAGATGAATTACTTACAAAGATACTGCGTGATCCCAATGCCGGTAAGGTTTTGCCGTATGCTAATTTTTGGAAAGGAGAGATCGCTTACAGGCAGGGACGTTATGATGAAGCCATCCGGTATGCAACAGCATATTTGCAAAGCGCTGCCATTTCGCAGGGAGAAGCAAGTCCGGTTTCAGTAAAATATTTATTGGGCTATAGTTATCTTAAAAAAGAAAATTACAGACAGGCATTAAATTATTTTCAACAGGTAGCTGCAAATGTTTCTACGCAATCTTCTTCAATGGAACAGGATGCTTATGTAAGAACTGCTGACAGTTATTTCATGAATAAAGATTTCAGCAAAGCAAAAAGCATGTATGATAATGTGATCAATAATGCTTTACCTCAAAGTGATTATGCATTATTTCAGCAGGCAATGATCGTCGGAATTAAAAGCTCCGCAGAAAAAATAAGAATATTAAATACGCTTGCCAGACAGTATCCTTCAAGCGATCTTATTCCGGATGCAACGATGGAAATTGCCAACACATATATGGCTGATGAAAAGTTTAGAGACGCTATTCCTTATCTTAATAATATATTGTCGTTACCGACTGCAAGCAGGTTAAAACCACAGACTTATTTAAAATTAGGATTGTCTTATTATAACCTAAACAACAACAATGAGGCGTTGAGCAATTATCAAAAACTTATCAGTTTATATCCGCAATCTGCAGAGGCTGATGAAGCGTTAGACAACATGAAAAATATTTATGTTGAAGAAGGCAGACCGAATGAATATGTTGATTTTTTAAAGCGTTCCGGAAAATCTATCAGTGTTACCGAAGCAGATTCATTAACCTATGCAGCCGCAGAATTAAAATATAATAATGGTGATTGCGCAAATGCCATTGCAGGATTTAATAACTATCTCAGCCGCTATCCTGATGGATCGTTTGCTTTGCAGGCTTATTACTTTCGCAGTGAATGTTATGTAAAGAGTAAAGATTATAAAAATGCAGTTGCAGGTTATGTGGCTGTTATTAATAAAGGCAACAGTAAGTACGCCGAACTTTCGGCGTTGAATGCAGCAAAAATTTCTTATTTCGAATTACAGGATTATCCCGCAGCAAAAACTTATTTTACTAAGTTGAGAGAGATCGCTATCACACAGGAAAATCAATTGGAAGCTTTGCGTGGTTTGGTAAGAAGTTATTATCAAACCAAAGATTATGCGCAGGCAAATATTGCAGCAAACGAATTGCTTACTAAAAAAGGTCTTAGTACTGATGACAGATCCGTTGCTAACCTTGTATTGGGAAAATCTTTACAGGCTAATAATCAATGTGAGCAGGCAATTACCGCATTCAGATCAGTGGCTGCTATTAATAAATCAGCATGGGGTGCAGAAGCCCGATATGAAATTGCAAATTGTTATTACAGTTTAAATAATCTTGCTACCGCAGAAAAATCTGCTATGGAAGTTATTAAGGTTACCGGCTCTTATGATTACTGGGTTGCTAAAGCATATATTTTATTGGGAGATATTTATATGCAGCAAAAAGATTATTTCAATGCAAAAGCTACTTATCAAAGCGTAGCAGGCAATGCAACCATTCCAGAAATAAAAAATGAGGCTCAGCAAAAGCTTGACAGGGCCGTTGCTGAAGAAAAATTAAATTCAAAAATTCAATAACCCTCCAAATCCCGAAGAATCGGGACTTTCGAAAAATTTAATATTAAGGAAAATGTATAAAGTATTTCAAATATCATCCCGCCTTTTGCGGAACAAATTTCAAATTCTCTTATTGCTTATTGCATATTGCTTATTGGCATCTAATGCAACGGCCCAGCGTGATACCACCAGGCGCCAAACCATTGAAATCACCTCATCTTATAAGCCTGTATTAAGGAATGCTGTTAAGATAAATTTATCTGCTTCCGCTTTGGCAGCAGATACTTCAAGACCAAGATTAGCATACGATATTCCTGCACAAAATTTATTTTTTGCATACCAGCCCATTTCATTAAAGCCACTTGCTTTAATGCAGGATACCGGCTTACAGCTTGGTGTAAGAAATTATGTAAAAGCCGGTTTTGGAAATTATACTACGCCATACATTGCCGCTGCTGTTAGCTTTGGTGATGGTAAAAAGAGCCTTGTAAACCTTTATGGAAATTATATTTCTTCCAAAGGAAAGATAATCAACCAGGATTTTAGTGAGCTTAAATTAAAAGGAACAGGCAGTTTTTTTTCTGCTAAGAATGAAGTGTATGGAAGTGCCGGTATTAATGCCAATCAATATTATCAATACGGCTACGATCATACATTACATAATTTCTCCAAAGATTCTGTGAGCAGAAAATACCAGGAGTTTTTTGTAAGCGCCGGTTTACGAAATACTGCTGTTAATGATTTTAAAGTAAATTATAATCCAAATGTTACAGCACATATTTTTTCAAGAGAAAATAAAATAAATGAAAGCTCTTTAATTATTGAAGCCCCTGTTGAGAAAAAATTTGGTGAATCAATTTCTTTTAAAGTAGCTGCCATCGCTAATCTCACAAATCTTACAAACAAGGCAACAACTATTAATACAAGCATTTCAAACAATCTGTTCCAAATAGCTCCTGAGCTTGTTTATTATTCTGACAAGTTTACTTTTCACGGAGGTGTAACGCCGAGCTGGAATAATGGTGTGCTGAGTGTATTGCCTAATATATATGGAGAAGCGCAGCTTCAGCATAATGTTTTAATGGTACAGGCAGGATGGGTTGGTCGTTTTATAAACAATAGTTTCCGTTCATTAAGTACAATGAATCCTTATATTGCTGATCCGACATTCCTGACTAACACTAAAGAAGTGCAATATTATGGCGGCGTTAAAGCTACGCTGGGAAAGCATTTCAGCTTTAATGCAAAGGCAGCTTTTATAACGTATAACAATATGCCTTTGTTTGTAAATGATGGTTTGTATGGCAACAGTTTTATAGTTACTAACGAAAGTAAAATGAATGATCTTCAGTTACATGGAGATATGAGTTTGGTTAGTCAGGATAAATTTACTCTTACCGCGGGTCTGGATCTTAATACTTATACCGGGTTATCCAATAATGCAAATGCCTGGGGTCTTATTCCTGTACAGCTAACAGGTTCTTTTAGATGGAATGCATTTAAACAGGTGTTGTTAAAGGCAGATGTATTTACATTTTCAGGTGTTCCTGCTCTCTTAAAAAATAATACAGAAACAAAGACGAACGGAACAGACCTGAGTGCCGGTGCAGAATTTAAGATCACTAAAAAATTCAGCGCCTGGTTAGATCTGAATAATATTTTAGATCAGAAATACCAACGTTGGTATAATTATCCTGTATATGGATTAAATGTTATCGGCGGAATTATTGCACATTTTTAATTCTCTATTTTTCACGCAAAGACGCAAAGAAATATAAGAAGCAAAGTTTTCTTCTTTGCGACTTATGTATTTATTTCCTTGCGTCTTTGCGTGATGTTAATTGCATAATGTATTTTGCAGGCTGAAATTATGCACTCACTTATCACATCATATTTACTGCAAAGCAGAGAATGTGTTTTGCCCGGCATAGGTATTTTACAAATTAAAAATATACCTGCAAAAACCGACTCTGCTAAAAGCCTGTTGTTACCGCCAGCCGAAGAAATTATATTTAGAAAAGAAGCTTACGCAAAATCTCCGGGCTTAGTAAAATACATTGCTGATAAAAAACATATTGAGCAAAGTGAAGCTGAAGATATTCTCAACAACTTTTGTAGTGAATGGAAGGAAAAGATCAATGCAGGCGGGAAGCTGAATTTTGAAACTGTGGGTTCAATACAAAAAAATGCTGATGGTATAATATCTTTTGTCCAAAGGACTCCTTCGGGAGAAAGAGAAGGCAGCTTTAATTTTTTGCAGCCGATTGCTGTTAACGATCCTTACCGGAAAGCTGAAGAACATGTATCAATTAATGAAGAGCCGGTTTTGTCAGAAGCAAACGTGGTTGAGGAAGAGGTTATTGTTGAAAGATCTTATTGGGGGCTTTGGGCTATAATCCTTATTGCTATTGGATCTATAATGGTTTTTTATCATTTTAAAGATCACAAATTATCAAGTTCAACAGTGGGAAATCAAAATCATTTTGCTATAGACTCCGCAACTGCTACTTATCATCTTGGGAATAAATGATCAGTTATTTATCACCTCGTATTCTAATGGTCCGTTAACGCCAAATAATCTTAATGCTAATTCCTTTCCTAACCCTTTTGCATTTTTAAAAAGTATTCTTTGAGCAGGCACAATACTTTTGCCTACACTATTCTGAACAGAATAATTCATTTCATACTTGTCTTTTTTCTTTTCTCCACCAGGAGTCATTTTGACAAAATTAATATTAGCTATCGCTGAATAAGTATCATCATCAACCCAATTAATATTACAATCTTCTAATTCACTTTTCACCTTTTTTATGGTTTCATCATCTATTCCGCTAATATTTAATTTCATTTTAACTTTTAATTCGCTGAAAGGAATAAGTTGAGGATATTCACGGTAATAAAATGAGATCAGCTTATTATAATTCTCATTATCTCCATCGTCTTTGTATTGCCTGGCAAGTGTTTCCGTAACTCTTGCTAAAAATAATTTTTCGTGAGCTGTGTCGAGTAATGTATTATATAAAATATTCTCCAGCACCTTTTTGCCATCTGTCTTTTCTCCTGTTTTTAAAAGAAAACTTCCATAAAAAAATTGCATATACCGTTGTATATTCTCCCGCTTTTCTGTCTCCACTTTTTGTTTATAGAAGTTTGTAAAATATTCAGGACTTATGTCTTTTATCATATTCCATATCTCATCAAAACCTATAACATTTTCGCTGCTAAACAAAGTGTATATCACATTTTGTCGTTCAGGGTTATTGGCAAATTCATTTACAATTGCAAATCGTAATAAGAATCTATCACCAAACAGTTCACTCATTTTTAACAGATCGGTTATTGAATACCACCAGCCTGTATTAAAAAATTTTATCCGTTCTATTTTTTGATTTACCAGCATTAACTTAACTACGTTTACTGCAAAGTCATATTGTGCCTGTCCTAATGTTGTAGCCAGGTGAAGCTCTTTAAATTGTGCAGCTTTTTCAATTGCTTTTTCGCAACTGTCTAATTGACCATTATATAAATAACTTCTTGCCAATGCAATGTTATACCAGCCAAAACCCGGCGTAGAGCCATTTCTGGAAATTATTTCATTTGTTTCTTTTATACCTTCAAGTGAATTGCCGCTATTAATATATAACGTAGGGAGAAAATAATAGGACTCGATTAATCTTTTATCAAAAGCGAATTTATCCTTTTCAAAATTTGCAATGGCTTCTGAAAATTGTCCTAAAGTATTTTTAAAGTGTGCATAGTTGTTATAAGAAATTCCGCCATTTCGCAGCAGGTAATCATAATAATATTTTGTGGAATCAATGTTTTGTAAATAGTTATAAATAATAGCGAGATAAAAGTTTGCAGTAGTGTCGCCTTGTGCCAACGCCTGGTATAAATGATTTAAAGCGAGCTTTTCATTTTCTTCTACAGAATTTTTTAAAAAAGCATATTTATGCAGATAATACCTGTTGCGATGGATGGTCCATGCAGCCTTTATGTGGTACTCCATAAAATCGTAAGGAAGATTCCATCTGCTAACTTTTTCTAATATCCACATGGCAGAATCCGGCTGCTCTATATTTGAATAGCAATCATATAGTGTTAAGCATATATTTCTTATGTCTGCCTGTTTGGTATTATAATTATTAGCATCAAATAAAGCAGCAAAATTTTGTTTGTAATCTTTCTCAAAAAGTAACAATGATCTTTTTAAAGGCTGGATGCAATTCTTATAACCCAAATAATCTGCAGCTCTCTCATATTTATAAATGCCTTCATAATAATATCCAACATAATAAGTGCTGTCAAGCCTTATGAATTCGCGGCTTCTTGGCAATGCATCTTTATCATAAGGAGCAACACCCAAACGTTTTGCATCAATTTCATAACGCTTTGCAGCGTCTTGTGCAATTGCCGGTTGCCAGTTGCCAGCTGCCAGTAAAAAACAAATAATATATATCAGAGTTCTTAACAAGTGCGATTTAATTAATTACTGATTTTTAATTTTGAGAGCCTGTCGATCTCCGCATTTCTAATACCCGCAAGGGCATTGGCTTTTGCGTCTTTGTTACGATAGATAAGACGATGGTCTAAAACAGGTTGACACAGATCATTTACATCATCTTCAATAACATAGGTTCTTCCATTAACCAAAGCATATGCCTTTAAACATTTGAGAAAGGTTATTCCACTTCGGGTGCTTCCCCCTAATAAAATATCCTGATGCCTTCTTGTTGCCCAAACAATATTTCTTACAGCTTTAATAATTTCTTCATGAACAAAAACATTTTCGCTTTGCTGTTGAAGGAAAAGTATTTGGTTTATACCCAGCACCTGGTGAATATTATTTAGATTATTATTTATACCAAGATAATTTTTGTAGATGTCCAGTTCAGTTTCCTCATCTACATAGCCAAAAATTATTTTTATAAAGAATCTGTCCAACTGCGCTGCAGGCAGGGGATAAGTGCCTTCCATCTCCACCGGATTTTGTGTTGCGATAGTAAAAAAAAGATTGTCGAGCTTATAGGTTACTTCGCCCATAGTGATCTGGTTCTCTGCCATGCATTCAAGCAAAGCTGATTGCACTTTTGGTGAAGCCCTGTTGATCTCATCAGCAAGCAATACATTACAAAACAGTGGTCCTTTTTTAAAGATGAATTCTTTTTTTACATCATCAAAGATATGAGTGCCAATTAAGTCCATTGGCAAAAGGTCTGGAGTGAACTGTATACGTTTAAAGTTTACACTTTGGCTATCATTATTTCCTGAAATACTTTGAGCTAAAGTCTTTGCCATAACGGTTTTGCCGGTTCCGGGATTATCTTCCATAAGGATATGTCCCTTTGCAAGTAAGGCAGTCAGCACAAATTTTATTTGATTGCGCTTTCCTTTAATTACTGTTTCGATATTATCAGTCAGCCGCTGGATATTTTGCAAAGCTGTTTCAGTGTTTACCTGCTGTTCCATCATTTATATTTTTGGTTTGATAAAATAATTTATAGTTCTATAGAAATTTAAAAATTTATTAAAGCGCTGTTTAAACGGAATCTGACTTTTAACTAATCTGTCAAATGAAGGATAAAAACCTGTAACAATATTGTCTTCTGATGATGTTAGCGGCTCTGATGAATATTTACTTTTAAGATATGCCTGAATGAATGTTGACAAATTTGTTTTGAATCGTGGATCAATATCCTCCTTTGCAAACTGCAAAGGAGATAAATTATCTCTTGAAAAACCTAATTGATTTAACAGGTACATTGCTGAAGTGTATGACCAGTAAGCCTTTCGCTTTGAATTTGAATGTTGTAATGCCTTAAATCTATACCAGCGATAGATCAGCCAGGGAGTACTCAATATCAGTAAAATCACACCGCCAATAATTGCCAATGATATCCATAATAATCCAAGAAGGCTAAAAGGTTCTTTTTCTTTTTTTATTTCTTTTTTTTGCTGCTTCTCTTTTTCAGTATCCAGAATTGTTATTTCATCAATAGGAGCGGGCTTTGGAATTTTTGAAAATATTTCCTGTGAGCTATTACTGTCAACAGGAATGATATTTTTTATTTGCTCTGAAAAAGACAATGCGGTTATTTCCATCCCATTTTTTAATTCACTCAGTGGAACTGAACCTGTGTCTTTATTTATTGTTGCTATAGATACATCCATGTCAAGTTTTACAGGTTCTTTCAGTTCAAATACTTTATCATGAAATATCATTTTGTTTACCTGCATCTCAACTCTCTTCTTAGTTGTATCAACATTCAGCACTTTACCAAAGGAAACAAATTGCGCCGATTGTACTGTGATTGGTGGCGTTCCATCGGGAGCAGGAGATTGTTGCTGCTCTGTGCTGGGTACTGTAGTATCAAAATCCATCCAGCCATAACCGGGAAAATAAGCCTGCACCCATGCATGCGCCTGATCTTCATAAAACCAATACCAGCCTTTGTTCTTATCACTTCTGTCAACAGTTAAAAAACCTGTTGCCACTCTTGCAGGAATGCCTAAAGCTCTTAATAAAAACAATGTTGCACCGGCATAATAAGCACAATATCCTTTACGGTTCTCAAATAAAAAGTAAGTGAGCTTATTGGCGCTGGGTAAGCCCGGAATGCCGGGGTTATCTGTATATTTAAAAAGGGGTTGCCCATCTTCATCTTTGCTTAAGAAAAAATTTCTTATAGCGATCATTTTATCAATTGGTGTTGCTGCATCTTTAGTTAACTGCTGTGCCAAAGCTCTTATAGAATCATACGAATCTCCTTTAGGGATGAAAGTATAATAATTCATAAAATTCCTATCCTCGTTATTCCAGCTCGTCACCTTACGTAGTTCTTCAAACCTTTGCTGCTGAAAGTTTTCAAGCGTTTCATTGCCAGCAGGATTATAAATAAAATAGGCGCTGTTTAAATCACTCACATACATTTTTGCACGGTAGGCGGTTTTAAATTGTTGCTTGTATTCTTTTTCAACTGCAATGGGCTGACAAAAAAAGGCAGTGCTTGGCGCCAGAAATTCTTTAGGTGATAACAATGCTTTATATACTTCTGTAGTAACGATCTTTCTTTTTAAATTCCCTTTTGCTTTTACAAGAACCGACGAATCAGTTTGGGTAAAGTACAATGGAATTTTAGAAGGATCAGGTTGAAAAAGATCATTAGAAGGCATAAGGCTATCCGTTTCTAATGTTTGCGTAAGTGTATCAAATTTTGTATAATAATCGTAGGTAAAGTAAAGTGGGTTGGGCGTTTCAGTACCGGGGAAATAATTATCAAGTTTTGCAATGAATACAAGCCGCTTGGAAGATTTTCTTCCGCCGCTCATTCCCATATCTTTTTTATTGCTTATTGTTCCATCTTTATTTTCTTTGGTAAGACTTTCTTTATTCTCTTCTTTTTGTTGTTTGCCTTGTCCACCAAATTCTTTTTCTATCGCCTTAAATTCTTTATTAAAAAATGAGAATATCAATATTAAAAGAAGAGATGCTACCAATGCAAAACCAATTAGTTTTCTCCCGATAAACCAGGCAAATGCAGGCTCATCATCATTCATATTTCGTACAAGCTCTGCTGTATAAATAATGTAGAGAGCAAAAACCAAAACAGGTGCAAAGGCGATAATTAATTTTTGTGTTGTGATGTCTGTAGTCTTGCTTACTACAATTATTTGTATCGCTAATAATACAGCGGATAAAATAATTGGAAAATACCTGAGTCTTGCAAAGCCCCATCCAATAAGCCATCCGGCAATGAATAAAAAAAAGAAAATGAAAAAGTTGGTTGACGCATAAAAAGCAGAAAACTCACCTGTAAAAACGATTCGGATGATCTTACTGATTATAAGCAGTAATAATATAAGCGGGATAAATGTGGAAATAAAACGAAACCTGAAATTATAAAAGATGCTTCCTGTTATCAATCCTGCAGCTAAATAAATAGTGTGCTTTACCCATTGATTATTTAAAACAGAATAATATTGATTGATATGCCAAAGCATATACGCTCCAATTGCGCATGCAGGCAGAATGAGCAACAGCAATTGCGCAGCAATCTTTTTAGCGCTATGTAATTTTTCAATTTTCATTGATGTGGTTATACAACTAATACTTCGCTTTCGCTTTTACTGAGTATAGCCTTGATCTTATTTTCGTTCTCTGTTATTTTTCTTTTTAATGGCGACATATTCCACATCAGTCTTAGTTTATCAAGTCCATCTTCTTCAGGTTTGATAAATACCCATTGCAGCCAGTCTTTAATTTTTATCTTACTAAAAGCGTTGCTCAACTGTACAAAAATAATTACGAGGTCTTTTCCTGTTCTGTCTAAAACATTTTCCACCTCTTGCGCATTTATTAAAGATGAAATGCATAGAACAGAAGCCTCTTCTTTTTTAAAATAATTCTGAAGATCTTTTTGTGTTTGCCATTCTGATGTGCTGATAATGTATTTTATTTTCTCCAGCGGATCATCAGCAAAAGTTGTTTTGCTTTCCTGGTCAGGAATATATTTTATTAACACATTTTGTTTGCTTAACTGCCGGTAAGCATTCCACACCATCGTTTTATAATAGTTTAGCAAAACCGGATAAAAATCACTGTAAAGCCCTGTGGCCATTGCATTATAGTATGATGCATAAAAATAAACATGCGATGCATAAGGATCATTTGTTTCGGGGATCCTTACAACCAGTTCTTTATTTTTTGCATATATCTTCCACACAATTCTTCTTACATCATCATTGTTCTCAAAATTTTTATAATTCAAAAACTCACCTTGTACTTTCCGTATCTGCTCGATCCGGGTATTGGTATCTTCTGTTTTTTTTGGCTGAACTTTTAATGCTGCAGTAGTATTATTGTCAGGTTGTGTAAAAAAGTTATCCTGTGCAGGCAATGTAACGGCAAAAGAAAAAAACTGGAACATGTCTTCAAAATAAATAATTGCATTGCTTACTTTATATTCTTTAATTTCCGGTAAAGGCCAGTTATATATTCCATTTAGAGAAGAAGAAAAGAACTGCGTTTTTGATTGGTTATTTATTAAAGAAAATTTGGGCGAAATATTTTCATCATCGTAATGAAGGCGTAACCTTATATATCCAAACAAAGGACGAAGAATAGGGATGATGTTGATACTTACCTGCTGCTTTTCATTTCCTCCCTCTCCATTTGTGGAGAGGGTTAGGGTGAGGGGTTTAGACGCTGTTTTTACTTTTATAGAAATTTTTCCTCTTTTTTTATTAAATAAGAAAAACAGCCAGGGAAGGATAGCGGTAATAAAGCTTATAGTAAAAACCGCAGCTATAAATGCCATGGTTACCATAATAAACAGATCGATAATTGCTGTATAAGATGTTTCAGGAAGTACGCTCGTTTTTTTGAGCCAATAATAAGCTGCAAATAAAACAATGGTTAGTAAAACAATTTGAAAACGGAACGGAACAAAAAAGCTTCTGTGCCGGATCTTATTTTTTATTAAGGCAAAATTCATCTGTGTAAAATTGCTCTAAATTATTATAAAGAAAGATTAAATATCTAAAACAAAGAATACCCGCAATGGGTATTTTATATTTTCTTTGCAGCAAATCAAGATGATGATAGTTTATTCTGCCTGCCCTTGCTGTAATGGAGTAGATATTTCTAAAGTTTTATCTGCAGCTGATCATACTGTTTCTAATGAAACATTTGAGATATGGCAATGTAATGTATGTACTGCAAGGTTTACTCAGAACGTGCCTGATAAAAATGAGATAGAAAAGTATTATAAATCTGAAAATTATATTTCTCATAGTGATACAAAACAAGGGTTTATCAATTCATTGTATCATTTTGTTAGAAAGAGAACATTAAATGGCAAAAGAAAACTGGTAGAAAAATATACAAAATTATCAATAGGAAAAATATTAGATATTGGCGCAGGTACAGGCGCTTTTTTACAAGTGATGCAAAAATCCGAATGGGAAGTAACCGGTCTTGAACCTGATGAAACCGCAAGAGAAAACGCTAAAAAATTATATGGATTAAGTTTACAGCCTTCGGAAGAGTTGTTTAATTTAAAAGCGGAAACCTTTGATGCTATTACATTGTGGCATGTACTGGAACATGTTCACGAACTGCATGAATATATGGAACAGTTAAAAAAGTTATTGAAACTAACAGGTTGTTTATTTATTGCTATTCCGAATTATGCCTGTTATGATGAAAAGATTTATAAAGAATTTTGGGCAGGGTATGATGTTCCCCGCCACCTGTATCATTTTTCACCAACTTCCATCACACAATTATTATTGCAGCATGGTTTACAATTGAAAGAAATAAAGCCGATGTGGTATGATAGTTTTTATGTAAGTATGCTAAGTGAGAAATATAAAACCGGTAAAAATAATTTTCTGAACGCCTGCTGGAACGGTTATGTTTCCAATTGGAAAGCACTGTTCAATAAAGAAAGATGCAGCTCAATAATTTATATTGTAACGCAGTAACTTATCATTATTTAATATATTTGCGCCTTTAATTAACTGTGCTGAAAAAACTTTCCCTCATAATATTAATTGCTGTTTTCGCTTATGGCCAGGTTGGTTATTATATTGTTATGCATCACTCTCAATCTGTACAAAAAGAAGTAATAAAAGAAAAGATACTTAGCCAGTTCAAAGAGGACGAATTAGAGATCATATCCGTTAGCGACAATCATAAACAAATTTATTGGGAAGAAGAGGGGAAAGAATTTTTATTTAATGGCGAAATGTATGATGTAGTAAAACGTAAAATTATTAATGGTAAAGTTGTTTTGTATTGTATCAATGATAAAAAAGAAAAAGAGCTTGTTGACAATTATAATTTAATAACAAAACATAATTCTGCTTCAGATAAAAAGGGGAAAAATAATATTGATAATTCATTCAATCTTTTTGTTTACCACGATGAAAAAAACAGTGATCAATACTTTATTCTTGCTGCAAATAAATTTCACTCTTTCGTTTCTCATCTTACTGAAAGTATAGATGATAATATATCTCCTCCGCCCAAAGCCTGATCTTTCTACCAGTTAATTTTTGAAGTTATTTTTTTAATGGCTTATGCTGTCATTTACTTATTTATTTATAATAAAAACAAAATGAAAAATATATTACTAACACTCTTTGTATTAATATCATCACATGTGGCACAGGCTCAGAATCCACCTCAAATTGATGATACTACTTTTAAAGAGGTAAGATTAAATGAAATTATTATTTCTGCTACCCGTGCACCTGAGAATAAAAAAAATGTTGCCCAGCCTACGCTTATTTTATCTTCAAAAAAAATGCAATTTTTAAATCAGCAAACTACGGCAACCTTATTAGAGCAAACAGGAAGTGTATTTGTGCAAAAGAGTCAGTTGGGTGGCGGAAGCCCTATCATTCGTGGCTTTGAAGCCAATAAAGTTTTGATAGTTGTTGATGGCGTTAGAATGAACAATGCCATTTTCAGAGGTGGTCATTTGCAAAACGTGATAACTACCGACAATGCGATTTTGGATAAGGTAGAAGTGTTATTCGGTACTGCATCTGTTGCTTATGGAAGTGATGCGTTAGGCGGTGTTATGAGTTTTTACACAAGGAAACCTTTGTTATCAGATTCAAAGAACACTGTAACCAGCGGCAATGCTTTTGTTCGCTATTCATCAGCATGCAATGAAAAAACAGGGCATGCAGATGTTTCTATCGGCGGAAATAAAATTGCCAGCTTAACCAGCTTTACTTTTTCTGATTTTGAAGATCTGCACCAGGGAAAGAATCATTATTCTTCTTATCCAAATTTTGGAAAAAGATTTTTTTATGCTGATCGCATAAATGGTAAGGACAGTATGGTTGCTAACAGCAATCCTGATATACAAAAACAAACCGGGTATAAACAGTATGATTTTTTGCAAAAAATATTATTGAAGACCGGTAAAACAGAACACATACTTAATTTTCAGTATTCTACCAGCAGCGACATTTATCGTTACGACCGATTGACTGAAACGAATGCAAGTGGTAAATTAAAAAGCTCACAATGGTATTATGGACCGCAAAAAAGATTACTTGTTGCGTACACTCTGAGTTTAGGTTCAGGTAAATTATTTGATGCAGGAAATATTACAGCTGCTTATCAGGATATTGAAGAAAGCCGTAATGACAGAAATTTTGGTTCGGCAAAGCTTAACCACCGTATTGAGAATGTAAAAGTGTATAGCATGAATGCAGATTTCAGCAAAAAATTTACGAAAGATGAATTGCGGTATGGAGCGGAAGCTGTGTTTAATGATATAGTATCAAAAGCAAACCAGGAAGATATTACAAACGGAAGCAGGAGCAGCCTTGATACAAGATATCCTGATGGGGGTGCACATACACAATCATATGCATTGTATGGCATTCATACAAAAAAGATCTCGAAAAATTTTGTGCTTAATGACGGTCTGCGGCTGACTCATTCATCGCTGACTGCAAAATTCAATGATAAAACCTTTTTCCCTTTTCCTTTTAACAATGTAGATCAAAATTCTACTGCACTTACAGGAAATATAGGAGTGATATTTTCTTCTGATGACGGATGGAGAATTTCGCCATTATTTTCTACCGGCTTCCGCACACCGAACGTTGATGATCTCACCAAAGTTTTTGAAAGCGCTTCAGGAAATCTGATTGTTCCAAACCCGGATCTTAAACCTGAGCATACGTTTAATTATGAATTGAGTGTTGCCAAAACATACTCCAATAAAGTGCAAATTGGCGTAACGGGTTTTTATACTGATTACCGCGATGCATTAACAACTGCGCCTACAACTTTCAATGGTCAAAGCCAGCTATTATATAACGGGTTATTAAGCAATGTTTCAACTACGGTAAATAAAGCAAAAGCATATATCTATGGAATTAGCGGAAACCTGGCAGCTGATATCTCAGAGCATATTTCTTTTTCATCTGTGCTTACGTATACTTATGGAAGAATAAAAGAAAGCCCTAACAATTATCCGCTTGATCATATTGCACCAATGTTTGGCAGAACAAGCCTTACCGGACATTTCTCAAAATTTACTGCAGAAGTTTTTACTTTGTATAATGCGGCAAAAAAATCAAAGGATTATAATTTAAGAGGAGAGGATAACCAGCTATATTCTGCCGATCCGGTTAATGGCTATACACCATCCTGGTTTACTTTAAATCTGCGTACAAAGTATGATGTCAATAAATATGCTGCAATACAGTTTGCTGTTGAAAATATTACTGATAAGTTTTACCGTGTGTTTGCTTCAGGGCTTTCAGCGCCGGGCAGAAATTTCGTGGTTACTTTAAGAGGAAAATTTTGATATAAGTTTTTGTATTAGTTGCAACCGGCGTGTATTATTATACGCCGGTTTTTTTATTCTCTGTACTTTTTAAAATGAGATCGCTGTAAGAAAGAGCGATATAGTCTGATGGTTTGATGTTGAAAAGAGCTGCGTATTTATTTGCCTGCTCTTTTAGTTTTTCAATTCCTATGTTACCATTTTTATCAATTGCTTCCACTTCTATGAATGTTCCCAATTCTGGTATTGTGTCAAAATGAAATTTTACATTATCAATGAAATAGATCTTTCTTATTTTCTCAACAATTACTTTAATGCCATGAAGCTTTATTAAAATATCCTTTAAAGTTTTATCAGGATTGTGCCGGTATAATAAAACGTCAGATTGCTTTGCGCCTGCTGTGTTTTGTCTTTCATAATAAATAAGAGAGTTTTCAATATTGCCTTCTCTTAGTTTTAGCCGACCTGTAGTTATATTAAAATAAGTATCGGTTTGATTATCTTCTCCAATAAATTTTGGATTGAGCTCTAATAGTTTCTTTTCTAAATTATCTAACTCAGTCGTCTTTGCTTTGAATTCAAAATTTAGAATGGGCATAGAAATAATTACTTATTCAATCTCATCTCAAACATCTTAGGCCAATATTTACCAGTGATGTATAATTTTTTAGTAGCGCTATCGTACGCTATGCCATTTAAAACTGCGCCTTCTTTATACTTTGCATCAGGCGCATATTGCGGTAACAAACCTGTGAGATCCATTTTGCCAACTACATGCCCGTTAGAGGTATCAATTTTAAAAATATAATCTGTTTGCCAGCGATTAGCATAAATGTATCCATCAATAAATTCAAGCTCATTAATACTGTCTAAAGAACCTGTATTATCTGCAACCAAAATTATTTTCAATTGCTTCATACTATTTTTTTCCTCATCAGGCAAAACATAATAGATCGTATCGCTGCCATCACTTATTATTAAACTGTTACCGTCATTGGTGATTCCCCATCCATCATGGGGCCAGCTCAATGTTTTTATTGGATGAGTAATATCATTGAGATCATACACAAATATTTTATTGCTCTTCCATGTTAGCTGGTAAATTTTATTTTTGAAAATGGTAATACCTTCTCCAAAAATTGATGTGTCGGGTATCAAATATTTTTTTTCAACCTTTCCTGTTTTAGGGTCAACAATTCTTAAAGTTGATTCCTCATATTGACCGGTTCCTTCATACAATTTTCCGTTATAAAATTGCAACCCTTGCGTAAAAGCTGCCGTGTCATGGGGATAAACTGCATCTATTGAAAAAGTAATTGGCTGCGGTGCCGGCAATGTATTTACAGGCGCATTATCATTGTCCGCGGGTTTATCTCCTGTATTACATGCGGAAAATACTGTTATCAATACAATGGTAAAAATTCTTTTAAGCATATTTTATTTTATACGTAAAAATAGCAAACCCTTGCGGTTTGTACGTTAACTGAATTGTAAAAGAAAATAGTATATTCCCTTGCATTTACCGGTTATTTATATTTTCTTTGCGTTCAACATCTCTGTTAACCGGTTAATACTCTCCCCTAACGTAATTATACCAGGTAAATTTATCATTTACAGTTGTGTTTTCTACCAAACTACTCCAACCTCCATTGTAAAGACCGTATTTAGAATTAGAAAGGATTTATTGTAACAACATTGAAGCAAAGAAAAACAATGGAATTTCATAAGGAAATTAGACTGCTGGCGTATAGCCTGATTTTTATTTTTATTTCGTCTTCAGCGAATGCCCAGCGTTGTGATACCTATGAGTATTTCAAAAAACACCCTGTTACCAATTCTTTATCTAATAGCCGTGTTACTGAAGCGACTAAGCCTACAAGAGATACTATTTCAAATGAAGTAATTACTATTCCTGTTGTAATTCATGTACTATATAATAATGCTGCTCAAAATATAAGTGATGCACAAATTCTCTCGCAGCTGCAATCTTTAAATAACGATTACCGAAAATTCAATACCGATGCGGCAAATACTCCACGTGCATTTGCACCTTTGGCTGCAGATGCAAGAATTGTTTTTTGTCTTGCAAAGATTGATGCTTCGGGAAAAGCAACTACCGGTATCATCCATAAGTATACATCAGAACAAAGCTGGACGGCTGATGACGGAATGAAATTTTCTGCACAGGACGGAGATAATGCATGGGATTCAAAACGATACTTAAACATTTGGGTTTGTAATTTATTTGGAAGAAGTCTCGGTTACTCAAGTTTGCCAGGGTCACAGGCTGATAAAGATGGCGTGGTGATACAATTTGATGCGTTTGGCACTACAGGTACTGTTACATATCCTTTTAATAAAGGCAGAACTGCAACGCATGAGATAGGTCACTGGCTTGGCTTAAAACATTTATGGGGTGATGCAAATTGTGGTGATGACGGCATTGCAGATACACCACCGCAGCAGAATTTTAATAATGGATGTCCTTCTTTTCCGCATACAACTTCATGCTCGATAAATGGCAATGGAGATATGTTTATGAACTTCATGGATTTTACTGATGATGCCTGTATGAATATGTTCAGCAAAGGGCAGGCAATGAAGATGAGAAGTATTTTTGCAACAGGAGGTGCCCGAAATACTTTTTTAAATTCTGCTGTATGCGACAGTAACTCTGTACAACATTCAGCAATGCCTGTAGAGCCTGCTGTAACAAAAATGATGATCTCATTATTTCCTAACCCGGCAATAAAATTCATCAATCTTGAAAGTAAGAACTCGTCTGACCTTATTGGAAAAACAGTTAAGGTGTGCAACATTTACGGTGGTGTGGTGATATCACAATTATTACTGACACAGAAAACTACAATTACTATTCAGCATTTACCTGTTGGTGTTTATTTCATAAAAATAGGAGAGGGTAAAGAGAACAAAACCATAAGGTTTGTAAAGGAATAATTTACATAGTCTGACCGTCCCGGTCTGACTACATTAGCTTAGCACTATGGTTAAACTCAACACTCTTTTTATATGGTCAGACCGGGACGGTCAGAACAGGGTTTCTTTCTTTTTGTAGATCACATTTCTCTCTTTTAAATAATTTAAAATGAAAGTAAAGCATTGTTCATGCTTCCCAATTAACTCCGGAGGAGACACACCTTTTTCATTGAACAAATTATTTATGAGTAGATTCAATGCTGCAGTGCAGGTATAGCCTGTTGTTCGTGCCATTGAAGATATTTTTGATTGCTTGTCATATTCATCATAAAGATCATAAATTATGGTTTTTTTCTTTCCGTTTTCAGTCCCTGCAATTTTAATTTGCATAACCGTAAATTCTTCTTCCTCTTCCCCTAATTTCCATTGTTTAAATAGAACTGCAGAGGAAAACTCAAGCGGAGATATTTGTGTTCCTTTGTGATCAATCTTTTCTTCATCAAAAAAACCTCCTTCTATCAATGCTTTCATAAGATCAATATGTCCGGGATAACGAAGTGTCTTTTCTTTCATGTTGGGTATGCCCGGCATAGTAAATAACAACGACCGCAAGCCATCTGTGTTAAACGATTCCAGCATTCCGGCTTTATCAAAATTTATTAATTCTGCATCGGTTAATGCCGGCTTGATTACTAATTTTCCATCTTCAATAAATCTTGCGGGTCTTGTATATTCTTCAATAACATCACCAGGAGAGAAGGGAGCTTTGTATTCAAAAGGTTTTATTTTTTCTTTTGGTAAACCTCCTACCATGCATTCAAAACTTTCTATTTCCATTCTTTGGTTATGGTATCCTAATATCAAATTGCTCATGCCTGGCGCTACACCGCAATCTACAATTGCTGTTACATTGTTTTCTTTTGCAAGTTTGTCAAGTTGCAAAGCATTTTCCGGGAAGAAGGAAATATCAACAACATTTTTTTTAGAAAGGATCACTGCTTCTAATGTTTTATAGCCCATAAAACCGGGAATAGCAGTTACAACAAAATCGAAAGGGAGTAATAGCTGCGGATAATTTTTATAATCATTCAGATCCTTCTTAAGTATTTTAATTGTTGGATTTTTTTCCTGTAATATCTTTAATGCGTTACCGCTAATATCAACAGATGTTACTTCAAAATTTTTAGCAAGATCGAGAGCAATTGCTCTGCCAACCATTCCGGCGCCAAGTACTGCAATTTTTATCATTCAGAATTATTTATAACTCTTGGAGGGTTTAAAACCCTCCAGGAGGTTAACAAAGTAATGAAAATGTTAATTAATTTTTTAAATACGACTTTTAAAAATAAGAATAATTAAAAATGATAGCAGCGGTGAAGTTGAACGGAGCGTCGCCACTTCTGTTCATTACTTGCAGAAATGCTTGTAAACAAAATATTTTTTAATATAGAAATTGATATGAGATTGCTTCAAATTTCCTAAGACACAAGCCCAATTAAAAAATCCCCGTAAAGACGTTTGCCGTACTTAAATATCTATAGCTTCGCCATAAGCCACTGCAGTGGCCTCTTTCAGCGCTTCGCTCATTGTTGGGTGCGGATGAATAGCATTTAATATTTCGTGAGCAGTTGTTTCTAATTTTCGGGCAACTACTACTTCTGCAATCATTTCTGTTACGTTATTGCCAATCATGTGACAACCTAAAAACTCGCCATATTTTGCATCGTAAATTACTTTTACAAAACCTTCTAAAGCACCGGAAGCGCTTGCCTTACCGCTTGCCATAAAAGGAAATTTACCAACCTTAATTTCATAGCCTGCATCCTTTGCTGCTTTTTCTGTAAAGCCGACTGAGGCAATTTCAGGCGAGCAATAAGTGCATCCCGGAACATTATTATAATCTATAGGCTCAGGCTTATGCCCTGCAAGATGCTCGGCTGCATTAATGCCTTCTTTGCTGGCTTTATGCGCCAATGCCTGGTTTGGCGTGCAATCACCAATTGCGTAAATGCCGGGAATATTTGTTTGCTGGTTAGCATCTACAACAATTTTTCCCTTTTCAGTTTTAATTCCTAATTCTTCCAGACCAACACCTTCAATATTGGCAACAACACCAACAGCACTTAGCACAATATCTGCCTTAAGATTTATTTCTCCGTTCGGGGTTTTTACTTTTGCATTTATACCATCACCGTTTGTATCAACGCTCAATACTTCGCTGTTGGTTAACACTTCAATTCCCTGTTTTTTAAATTGCTTTTCTAATTCTTTGGAAATGTCCTCATCTTCCACAGGAACAATTCTTGGTAAAAATTCTACAAGGGTAATTTTTGTTCCCATGCTGTTATAAAAGTATGCAAACTCAGAGCCTATCGCTCCGGAACCTACTACCAGCATAGTTTTTGGCTGTTGAGGCAAAACCATCGCCTCACGATAGCCAATTATTTTTTTACCATCAATAGGTAAAGAAGGAAGTTGCCTTACTCTTCCGCCGGTTGCTATAATTATATTTTTTGCTTCGAGCACTTGTTTTTTTCCATCAGCAGCAGTTACTTCCAATTTACCGGGTGCAAGTAATTTGCCGGTACCCATTACCACATCAATCTTATTTTTTTTCATGAGAAACTGAACACCTTTGCTCATTTTATCAGCAACGCCTCTGCTTCGTTTTATTACATTTCCGAAATTTTGTTTAGGATCATTTATCTCGATACCATAATCTGCGGCATGCTTTGCGTATTCAAAAACCTGTGCACTTTTAAGCAATGCTTTTGTGGGAATACAACCCCAGTTCAGGCAAATTCCACCGAGACTTTCCCTTTCAACAATTACAACTTTTTTACCGAGCTGTGAAGCCCTGATAGCAGCAGGATAACCACCAGGACCACTTCCTAAAACTATTACATCGTAAGCCATATATTTAAGATTTACCCCCATCCCCTAAAGGGGAGTAGAGAAGTTATTTAATATGAATAATTCATTTTGAATTGAGTTGCGAAAATAGTTTGAATTAAGTAAAGCGCAAACTGTTAAATGAATTAGTGCATTTATACAATTGAAATTTTAGGTTGTATTTTGCAACATGAAATTTTTAAAAAGGATATTGTTATTACTGCTATTTACAGGCATTATTTCTGTGAAAGGGCAAACCATTGCTTCATGGAAAGTTACAAAGCTGCAGGATTATATCAGTAAGTCTGATTCAGTATTAGTGATAAATTTTTGGGCAACGTTTTGCAAACCCTGCAAGGAAGAAATACCTTATTTTGAAACCATAGTAAATAAATATAAAGATCAAAAAGTAAAGCTGCTGCTGGTAAGTTTAGACCTGCCTGATTTTTATCCAAATAAAATAAAGGTATTTGCAGAAAAGAATAATTATAACAACCAGATAGTGTGGCTGAATGAGGCCAATGCAGATTATTTCTGTCCTAAGGTTGATAAAGCATGGATGGGAGGGATTCCTTCAACATTATTGGTAAATCCTAAAACAGGGTATAAAAAATTTTTTGAACAACAGATGAAGCCTGAAGAGTTTGAAAAAGAGTTGAAGAAGGCTTTGTAAAGTAAACCTATGAGGTTTTAAAAACCTCATAGGTTTTAATATTATTTTCTTTTAATTACGCAACCCATACTTCTACTTTCTTTTACTGAAACATCTTTTCCTGCAAGCAGATCGTTCATGGCTTCTTTTAAGTGCTGACGGCTAACATTGGCAGCATCTGTGGGATTATCATCAATAGCTCCGTGATATACAAGTTTTGAATCTTTATTGAATAAAAAATTCTCAGGAGTTCTGTTAGCGCCAAAGGCATCGGCTATTTCATTATTTTTATCTACAACATAATACCATTCATAATTTTGATCTTTTGCATATTGCTGCATGGCTCCAAAACTATCATCACCTGTACGTTGGTCTTCATTAGAATTTAAAAGGATCACGCCAATATTATTCTGCAAAGCATATTTGCAAATCGCTTTTGTACGCTCCTGGTTCTTTATTACATAAGGACAGGTATTGCAGGAGAACATTACCAGTAAACCATTTTTTCTTTTTGCATCTTTCATACTTACGTCTTCATTACGGATATCTTTCATTCTCAGATCACCTTTTGGTAAATCGCTTCCAATAGGAAGTACAGATAAATATTTAAATGCTGCTAATATTGTTACCATGAGGATGGCAGCGCAACCAACAATTATATTTTTTTTCATAAAGAAAAATTTTAGAATGCTAATGTAAGAAAATTACTGTGTAGATAAATTACCGGTTATGTAACCGGCGAAGTGGCAATTGATTTTTCTTCCAGCTTTCTTTGTTCAGCCATTGCCTTTAATGAATTAATACTTACATTAAATTCAAAACCGATTAGTATTACCAGGGAATTTAGAAAAATTAAAGTTCCCAGCGCAATGATGGTTCCTATTGAGCCATATAAAACATTATACCTGTCAAAATTATTTAGAAATGTAGAGAAGCCCAGAGTTGCCAGGATACTTAAAGAAGTAGCTATAATAGCGCCGGGAGATACTATCTTCCATCTTTTTTGAATTGCCGGCGCATATTTGTAGATGAATGCAATAGAGTAAAAAATAAGTGCAACGATAAAAATCCATTTACCATAAACAATTACATCTCTCAACGCCACATTTTTTACACCGACCATTTTTAAAATGTTGCTTTGCATCAATAACAGCATTAGGCACATCAATAAAAGACAATAAAGTAATGCAGTTAATTTAATTGCTACCCATCTTTTATGTAAATCCTTTCTTTTTTCAAAACCAATATAATTTTTATTAAATGATCGCATAACACCCATCATTGCATTGGATGCAAAAAAAAGTAAGAGAGCAAACCCAAATGATAAAACACCAATCTTGGAGCCTCTGAAGAAAAAATCGACAAAGTTTATTAGCCCTCTATTGTAGGTTGCTGCAGGCACCATATCAACTATTAAATTGTGCAATTGTATTTGAACGCTTTTTTTTGGAATGAAAGGGAGATTGGGTATAAGCGTAAATAAAAAAAGACAGGTAGGAGGAATTGACATTATAAAATTGAAAGAGATAGCAGAGGCTCTTTCCGTAAGTCCATGAACGCTTAATTGTTTTTTAAAAAATCTGATTACTTCATATATGGGTACGCCTTCAAAGCCTGGCAAAATCCATTTCTTGCTTTTATTTATTAAGAAATTTATTGGATGAGAAGTGAGTATGATGCGTTTAAATCTTGTCAAAGCTATATTCATTAATTGTGGATGCCTGAAAGCTACCACGGTTTAATTATGTAAAATAATATAACATTTTAATATCCGTTCTTTTATCAATTTTGATTTTGCTGTTTTAATTTTATCACGCTGTCCAGTGCCTGTTGATAAGCTTTTGCAAATTTCATATGTTCATCATAACCGGATGTAAAATTTGAATAACCCGAAAAATCAGGCTTAGCAACAAAATATAAATAGTTGGTGGCAGGTGCATTTAAAACTGCATCAATGGTTTTTATAGATGGTGTACAAATGGGTCCCGGAGGTAAGCCTGAATTTTGGTACGTATTATAGGGTGATGGATAAGAAAGATGTTTAAAATAAATTCTTTTTAATCCAAAATCTTTCATTGCAAATTTTACAGTGGGGTCTGCTGCCAGCTTCATGCCTGTTCTCATCCGATTAATATACACGCTGGCAATTTTACCTTTGTCTTCTTCTTCGTTGGTTTCTTCCTCTACAATTGAGGCTAATGTATAAATTTCTTTTTCAGAAAGATGAAGAGCTGCAGCCTGAGCTTTTCTTTTTTCTGTCCAGAATTTTTGCTGTTCAATAAAAAGCTTTTTAAAGATCTTTGAAGGCGTATTATTCCAGGTTAAAGTATATGTATTTGGAATTACTGCAGTCATAACGGTATTAGTATCCAGGTTGTATTTTGAAAGTGAATCATTGTTATTTAAAAATTTTATAACTGTTATAGAATCACCTTCAAAATTGTTACCCAGCTTCTTTGCGAGGTCTTCTTTTGTTCGCAGTTTTGTTATAACCAAATTAACCGGAGATTGATTTCCTGAACGCAGCATTCGCACAAGATTTATCAGGCTCATTCCTTCGTTTATCCTGTATTTACCCGGCTTTATTGCTTTATCAAAGTCAAGATATTTTGCAACCTTATCAAACCATATTGTACCAGGAATAATTTTCTTCTGTAGTAAACTATCCTTTACACTTTGATAGCTTGAGCCGGTATGTATGTAAAAATATTTCCCTTCCGGTTCGTTAATGGTAGGGCCAAATAATATCCAGCCAATATATCCAATTACCAAAACCAGCAAGGTGAAAATGTATCCAATATATTTCCGTTTATTTTTCATCGGAAGAGTATGCGCTACCCCAGCCCCTAAAGGGGCTTTTAAAAGTATCAATATTTGAAAGCCTTTAAGATTATTTTAAAAAATAAAAGTATGCAACAATAGGTTCTTGTTAATAAAAAACCCCGCCTTTAAAAGACAGGGCTAAAAAATTATGAAATTATTTTATTTTAATGGTTGTGGATTTGTTTGCTGAGGTTGTGTATTATTTTGCGGCAACGGCGCAGTATTTTGTTTTGTAGCCGGTGTAGTTGCCGGAGCCTCATAATATTTATCACTGGCAGAGCCGCTGCTCTTGGGAATAAATATTGTTGAAGTTAAACACAATACAGCTATGATACCTGCAAAAAGCCATGTACCTTTTTCCAAAACATCAGTGGTTTGCTTTACTCCCATCAATTGATTGCCTATACCTCCAAATGAAGAAGATAATCCTCCGCCTTTAGGGTTTTGAATTAAAATTATCAACCCCAAAATTATTGAAGCAAGAATTATTAATGTACCGAATACGTATAACATATTAAGGTGTTTTTAAATCTACCTGTCGGTAGACAGGCTATCAATTTTAGCTGCAAAGTAAGCGCTTTTAGAGGGATTAATCAAACTTAATTTCTCATAAACCTCAATGGCTTTTTCAGTTTTATTCTGCTTCACTAAAACGTTTGCCATAGCTTCTGTAACTACTTCCGCATCTGCATTTGAATGTTCAGCTATCTGCTGGATATTTTTGTCGGTTTGCTCATCACCTGCAGTTAAGTTTTCTTTATGAATTTTTTTCATGCTCTTAAGCCATTCGGTAAAGCTTTTCATTTGGTTTCCAAGCTTGTCATTTGTAACAGGTTCTTCAGTTATTTTTATTCCCTGCGATGCGAAGTAATCTACTGTATGCAATGGCTCAAATGCAATTAATTCTTCAGTAGTGTTTGCCTGAGAAGAAATTCCGGAAAGCGATTGTTGTATTTTCTCATTTTGCTCTCCATGTTCAGCAGCGTTTGCAGATGTTTCTTCCGGCTTGCTTTCCTTTATTTCGTTTTCTTTTGAAAGTAAATGTAATTGCCAGTTTAGCCAGTTGGCGTTATTAAAAAACAATGCAGTTTTGGTTGCCTGTTTTTCAAGTTGTATTGAATTATTTTTTTTATAATGATGCAATAAAAAAAGCTGTGCGATTGAAGACCATGGATATTTTTCAGCTATCTTTTCAAGATGAGGCTCATTTTCTTTTGTAAAAGAAAATATATCACTGAATTGAGTGTTATTGCTCATGCGAATAAAAGTAGGTGATTACCAGTTTGAAAATATTTTATTAAATATTCCATCAACAAGATTTTTTATAATAGCATCTGCGAATTGTGCTTCTGCCTGTTGTAAAGATAATCCTGCGTTAAAATCATAGTTGTTTGTAATGTCTGTTTCAAAATCTTTTTTTTGATCCAATGTGTTTTTAAAGATCAAATGAAAAGAAACATTCAATCTGTTTGTGCTTGCATTTTGATTGGAGATGCCTGTTGTTGTTACACTGTAATCAGAAAGATAGCCGCTGATATCATAATGAGCATCGTCACTGTTTGTTTGTCTTAAACGTGTTTGCCCGATAATTTTTTGTTTTAATTTTTCTGTTAACTGGGGCGTTAATTGAGGGTTTACATAACGGGCTTTATTCTCTAAATAATTTACCCGAAAAGTTTTTACTTCAGTCGGGATAGGAGAAGTGTCTTTTGTAGAATATTTGCAGGTAGCACAATTAAAAGTAACAAGTAACAAGTAACAAGTAACAAGTAGTTTTATTGATGAAATTATTTTCATTAGTGGTTGATTGATTGCATTGCAGATTATAAATTCTAAATTAAACTGTTCACTTTTCACTTGTAACTCATAACTCGTAGCTATTTATCTATATCATACTCTTTTAATTTTCTATAAAGTGTGCGCTCGCTGATACCAAGATCAGCAGCAGCGTCCTTACGTTTTCCTCTGTGCTTTTTTAATGCCTTAATAATTAGTTCCTTTTCTTTGTCTATAATACTAAGAGATTCCTCTACTTCTACATGCTGATGTATATCGTTATTACCATGTAATATTACCGGTTGTGCAGGCTGTGAAAGCGTATGTTGATTTTCCGTTTGATGATATTCACTTAAAATATTTTCACGCTGGTAACCATTTGCATGTGTAATAGCAGGATTTTGCATTATTTCAAAAAACATTTTCTTTAACTCTGTCACATCTTTTTTCATGTCGAAAAAAAGCTTGTAAAGAATTTCTCTTTCGTTAGTAAACTCTTTTGGATTAATACCTGAACCTCCTGAAACCAAAACCGGCAATCTCGAGTTATTCTCAGGCAGGAATTTTCTTAAAATCGGACCTGTAATATTTTTATCCAGGGAAAGAACTGATATCTGTTCTGCAATATTTTTCAACTCCCTTACATTACCTGGCCATGGATAATTTATCAAAACATTTTTTGCTTCGTCATCTAACTGAACAGAAGGTGATTTATATTTCTCTGCAAAGTCAACAGCAAACTTTCTAAACAATAACGGGATATCTTCTTTCCTGTCTCGTAATGCAGGAACTCTTATTGGTACTGTGTTTAAGCGATAATAAAGATCTTCCCTGAATCTTCCTGCATGTGTAAAATCCAGCAGATCTTTATTTGAAGCGGCAATAACTCTTACATCGGTTTTCTGCACTTTGGAAGAGCCTACACGAATATATTCTCCTGCTTCCAAAACACGAAGCAATCTTGCCTGTGTACCCAATGGCATTTCGCCGATCTCATCTAAAAAAATAGTGCCGCCATTTACCGTTTCAAAATAACCTTTGCGGCTATCAACTGCCCCGGTAAATGATCCTTTCTCATGACCAAACAATTCTGAATCAATGGTGCCTTCGGGAATGGCGCCACAGTTTAAAGCTATGAAAGGATTATGTTTTCTTGCAGACAGTGAATGAATGATCAGTGAAAAAGCTTCTTTACCTACACCACTTTCTCCTGTAATAAGTACGCTTAAGTCTGTATTGGCAACCTGTGCTGCAACACTTAATGCAT
>JADGPX010000118.1 GCA_017882215.1 Chitinophagaceae bacterium
TTCTGCAGAATCACCAACAGTAAGTTTTAACTGATTATATGTGAAAGTATTATTACAGGCAACCGTAAAAACAAGAAGGCAGCCCGAAAGCCACCTCCAATTTGTAAGACCCTCTGTCTCCCTAAAGGGAGAACTTAGGTTTGAAATAAATTTATTTCTTTTAAGCAATTCTTTAAAATAAAAATTGATCATAGCAGCATAATAATGATGATAGATATTTTAAAGCTGATATGGAAGATAAAATGTTTGTCCTTTATTATAAAGTGCTGTCCCTCTCTGAAGGAGAGGGGTAAGGGGGTGAGGTTTTAAAGAGATCATTTCTGTTCTTCCAGTTCTTTATGTTTTTCTTTGTCGTATGCTCTAATAATTGCCTTAACCAATTTATGGCGTACCACATCTTCTTCATCCAATTCTACATGACCTATACCTTCTATATTTTTTAATATTCTTGCTGATTTTTCCAAACCGCTTTTTATTTTTGGCGGAAGATCTATCTGTGTTATATCACCTGTAATAATTGCTTTTGCATTTCCTCCAATTCTGGTTAAAAACATTTTTAACTGAAGATCGGTTGAGTTTTGCGCTTCATCAAGAATGATAAATGCATTGTCCAAAGTACGTCCCCGCATATAAGCCAATGGTGCAATTTCAATTGTACGTGTAGTCATATAATATCCCAGCTTATCAGCAGGTATCATATCATCCAACGCATCATATAATGGGCGCAGGTACGGATCAATTTTTTCTTTCAGATCGCCGGGTAAAAAACCAAGGTTCTCTCCTGCTTCTACAGCAGGCCGGGTTAAGATGATCTTTTTTACTGCTTTATTTTTTAATGCTCTTACTGCCAAAGCCACGGCAGTATAGGTTTTGCCGGTACCTGCAGGTCCAATAGCAAAAACAATATCATTTTTTTCAATGGATTGAACCAGCTTTTTTTGGTTTTGCGTTCTGGCTCTTACCGTTTTACCGTTAGGCCCAAAAACCAAAATGTCGTTAGGATTTTTTTCTTTAAAATTATCTATCACAGTTTCATCATCACCACCAAGAATCTGCTCAAGATAATTTTCACTCATGTGTCCATTGCGCTCAAGATATTGAACAGCAAGTCCAATTTTTTCCTTAGCATCTTCAATTTGCTCGGGCGCACCGCTAAGTTTAATTTGTGTGCCTCGACTCAGGATTTTAAGGCGGGGGAAATTTTTCTTCAGGATATCTAATTTTCCGTTATTAACTCCAAAAAATTCAATCGGATTAACGGTTTCAAGGTTAATGATAGTGTCTGTCAAATCGTTTTCATTTAGTATTCACAATCCCTGCAAGCCTGCAGGTTATCATCTGTCAGGATTTCATCGCATTCAATTCAAATATATAGTATTGAAAAAGAGCTATGCTAAATTAATTATACACACCTGGTTGAAAAAGTTAAAAACGCAACATCCGTGCAGCAATCTTGTGAAAGTTTGCAGCAAAATAGAGTTAGATAAGAAATACTAATTACTCTGCAGTTGTAGGATCAATAATGGCAGAAACTTTACTAACTGAATTTGCAGGAAATCCGCCCTGCTGTGCATGTTCACGAACCATTTCTTCGTTGGGTGCAATATAGATGCAATAAATTTTATCGCCGGTTACATAGCTGTGCACCCACTGAATTTGCGGACCCATTTTGCTTAACACTCCACAGGATGTTTGTGAAATACCTTTTAGCTGTTCCGCAGTTAATTTACCTGCACCGGGAATTTCTCTTTCAATTACAAACTTTGGCATAATAATTTGTTTTAATTGTTACTAAATAAGAAATGTTTTTCCGGTTATTTTTTTATGAAATAAAATTACAAATTTTTTATAATTATTCAATGATGTTTTTGTATCAGGGTGATATTGACTGATCTTGAAATGGAATCGTCAATATCTCCCTATATACAATTATTACTATTGCATTTTCCAATCCGGCACTCTGCCCGGCGTGTATGGTGCACCGCTTTTCTCTAATATATTTTCAATCCTTTTCACTTCCTCTCCTACTGCTTTTACCTCTGCCAACAATGGCCCAAATTGCTGAGCGCTTATTGTGTAGGAACTTATTGAGGTGTTTGTAGGTGCCGCAGTTGTTGTTATCACTCCTTCCATAATATTACCAATACGATTATTGATAGATGGAGGCGCTTCAAATTCTCTTCTTGTTAACGATGCATCACCATTTAATTTTTTGTCAACTTCTCCTAATCTTCTCTCCAGTAAAATAATGTCTTTTACAATACTTTGATCTATAGCAGATGTTTGTAATGCAGCTTCTTTCATAAATCTTAACCTGTTCATAAGCTCATTTCTATAACCGTTGGTTCCATCAACTGCTCTCTTTAATTCTGCCACTTTTTTGCCAAAATCATATAATGCTTTTTTATCAGTTTCTGACATACCTGTCATATTCAATGCTTCTATTTTGAATGGCTGTGGTGCTACGAGTTGAGTGTATACTCCATCTTCAAATTTGCTTAATGAAACTTTGTAATCCCCGGGCAAAACCATAATACCACGGGGTGGCGAAGCAAAAACATTCGATTCATCAAATGTTGAAAAATTGATCGGCCCTGTTGGATCTGTTCTAAAATCCCATGTAATGCGGTTGATACCTTTTTTTGCAGGAGCCCTTAATCTTCTTACTACATTTCCATTTTCATCTGTTGTAGTAAAAATCAGGTATGGCGCAGGTTGTGCATCTTCCATCCGCAAAGAATCCATCGAAGGATAATATACAGACTGTCCTGCCTGTATCTTTTGTTTTTCTGATTCCTCCCTTTTTTCTTTCAGAGTTTTTATGTCCTCTTTTAAATAATACGTAAACACTGAACCAGGTTTTGGATTGGGTGCATTCCAATAGCTTTCACCCTGAAAACCTTTGCCACGAATACCCAACGGTGTTGATTCAATATACATCCATGCAGTTTTTACGGGAGAGATAAAAGCTGTTTTTTGCAGATCTTCCTTTTTTAAATTTCTTAGCGGGCTATAATCATCTAACACATAAAATCCCCTGCCAAATGTTGCCAGCACAAGATCACTTTCACGCTTTTGAATTTCCATATCTTTTACAGTAATGGTAGGCAACCCTCCTTTTAATTGTATCCACTTTGCACCTCCATCAATAGAAAAATAAACGCCTGATTCTGTTCCTGCAAATAAAAGATTTGGGTTTACATTATCTTCTGCAACACAATAAACCGTACCTCTTGCAGGTAAATTATTTTGAATAGCTGTCCATGTTTTACCTGCATCAGTTGTTTTAAAAAGATAGGGTTTAAAATCACCATAGCGATGATGATTAAATGCAACGTATGCTACATTTTTATTTTTAGAAGATGCAATGATCTTGTTAACATAAGTTTGAGCGGGCACGCCGGGTATGTTATCAATTTTTGTCCAGTTCTTTCCGCCATCTGTTGTTACATGTATCAATCCATCATCCGTTCCTGCATACAAAATATTTTCATCCAATGGCGATTCTGCAATTGTTGTTAACTGTCCAAATACATCAGTAGATTGATTTTTGGATACTGCATCCACACTCCACACTCTGCCCATTACCGGAATTTTATTTCTGTCAATTCCACGAGACATATCTCCGCTGATCACTTTCCATGTATTGCCCTGGTCGTCTGTTCTAAATACTTTGTTCGAACCAAAATATAATCTTTTGTGATCGTGTTGTGATATAAGTAAAGGTGCATCCCAGTTCCAGCGATAAGGTAATTCATCTCCTGGTTCCACAGGCCTGATATTTAAATTTTCGCCGCTCTTTCTGTCAAAGCGAACAAGTCCGCCATACTGTGATTCAGCATAAACAATATTCGGATCAACATAATCTGCCTGGCTCTCAAAGCCGTCCCCACCGGTGGTTACAAACCAATCACTGTTTACAATTCCATTCTCGCTTTTGGTACGGCTTGGTCCGCCCAAACTAAAATTATCCTGCGTGCCGCCATACACATAATAAAATGGAAAGCTATTATCCAGTGAAACTTTATAAAATTGTGTTACCGGTAAGTTGGCTTTATAATTCCAGTTTTGTGCCTGGTCAAACGTTTCGTACAAACCGCCATCACAGCCCACCAGCATGTGTTTTGTATCATTTGGATCCACCCAAATAACATGATTATCTACGTGCTTACTTTTTTCGCCGAGATTATGAAAAGTTTTACCTCCGTCATCACTTACCTGCATGTACACATTTACAGAATAAATTCTATTGATGTCTTTAGGGTCACAAAATATTTCCTGGTAATAATTTCCCGCGGTAAAATAATTACTTCTCTTTTCCCAGCTCGCACCACGATCAGTGGATGCAAACACACCACCTTTATCGCCGGATGCTTCTACAATGGCAAATAAATAATCAGGATTTACAGGGCTCATTGCCAATCCAATTCTGCCAAGATCAACATCTGCAGGTAATCCTTTCATTATTTTATTCCATGTTGCTCCTGCATCAGTGCTTTTGTAAACAGCGCTTTCGGGACCTCCGCCAATGTAAGTAAACACTTTTCTCTGGCGCTGATGTGCTGCTGCGTATAAAATATTGCTGTTTCCTGGGTCAATCATCACCTCATTAAAACCTGTGTTCTCACTCACTATTAAAACTGCCTTCCACGTTTTACCTCCATCAGTTGTTTTGTAAATACCTCTTTCACCGCCACTGCTCCAAAGGGGCCCGTATGCTGCCACATAAACTATATCTGCGTTATTTGGATCAATTGCAATTTTGCCAATATGCTCCGAATTTTTTAAGCCAACATTTTTCCACGTTTTGCCGCCGTCTTCACTTTTATAAACTCCATCGCCATATCCTACTACACGCTGGTTATTATTTTCTCCGCTGCCAACCCATACTACATTTGTATTTGTTGGATCAATAGCGACACAACCAATAGAAAAAGATGCTTCGTTTTCAAATACCGGAGTGTAAGTAACACCAGCATTGGTTGTTTTCCATACACCGCCATTTGCCGAAGCCACATAATATTCAGAAGTGTTTTTTGGATTTACTGCAAGATCAACAATACGACCTGAAACCAGTGCCGGTCCTATGCTTCTGAACTTCAATCCGCTGAAAGTGGATTGCCACGGATCTTTTTTTTCTTGTTTTACTGTATCTGTAGTTGCTCTTTTTTGTGAAAATGTTTTATTGTTTATTAAAAGAATAAATATGGCAATTAGTGATGATAAAATATACTTCATAAAAAAAATTTAATTTTTGAGAAACGGAAATTAGTTAACAAAATCGATATACAGCAAGGTTGGATAAAGAAATGGATGAATGGGAAATAATTATTTATGCAGACCTTTTATAAGATCATAAACTCTTTGTGAAACCTCTTTTAATTTGGGTCTCACTACCTCTTCTGTAACAGGAGTAAAAAGCGAAATAATATATTTTATTTTACCGTCATCAACAATGCCAACATCATTGGTATAATAGCTCCACCAGCCGGTTTTATGGTAAAACATTGCACCTTTTGGTAAGCCTGTTGAAAGCTTTGTTGTATCTAATTGCCTTCCCAGCAAAGCTTTCATTTGCATACTCACCAATGGGTTGATAAGTTGATCATGATATATTTTAAACATGAAATCTGCAGCATGTAAAGCATTAGTTTCTGTTGACTTTATTGTATCGTAACCTGGATCTTCAAACTTTCTTTTTAAAAATTTTCTCGTAACCTCACTGCCATACCATCCATTATCATGCATGGTTTTATTAATGCGTTTTCTTGTAGCAATATCTATTAAACAATTAGCTGCTGAATTATCACTTCGTGTTATCATCAGGTCAAGCAAATAATTTACGGTAACTGTATCTCCATTTTTTAATAATGGTCTTGGATCAAAACCTATTTCTCTTGATCTGTCTACATCGTTGGGAGGCTTTACAATATATTGCCTGAACAATGAATACTCATTATTGTTTACCTGTTTTAAAACTTCCATTGCCACATACATTTTATAAACAGAAGCAGGATAAATAAAGTTTGTAAAATTAACGCCGCCCAACACAGGCTTTTTTCCTGTAAGATCAATTACTGCAAAAGATATTTGCTCTTTACCGTCCTCTCCTACATCCCATGTGCTATCTAAACCGGCATTGTGAATTATATTTTTTAAAGACTCATTAAAACTTTTACTCTGTTTATAATAGGCAGGAACCTGTGCATTCGAACAAAAATGAATTGAGATTAGTATGAACAGTTGGAGATATTTCAATTGAAATTTATTTATGGAAAGTAACGATATACTTCTTTTCTGTCTAAAATTCTAATAAGTTCTATTGAATTATTTGTATAGAAAAATCCTATCCGGTAATTGCCTAACCGAATGCGGAAAGCATTTTTATGACCTGAGAGTTTTTTGCAGTTTGAAAATGCCAGAAGGTTATTAGAAGTTTCTAAATTTTGAATAATAGATGAAAGTTCTTTTTTGATAACTGGTTTTAATTTACGGCTGTCTTTTACAAACGAGCTTCTGATTGTAACAATCATTTGCCATTTTTAAGAGAATTTATAAAAGCTTTTTTTTCACCTATGGATAATAAACCGGTTTTTTTCCCTTTTTTCATTGCATTGTACAACGCTTGCTCTTCCTGTGCTTCCGTATAATAATTAACTTCTATGCTATCTAAAAAAGCATGGATAATTTTTTCCTGCTTCTTATTTTTTGTATCAATAATTATGGTAGGCATATAAAATCTATTGATTTCAAATTTACATATTTTTTTACTATCTCTTAATCGGAAATCAAATTTTCTAATTAAATTATTTTCACAATTTCTCATAATTAAATGCTTCTTTCATTTTCTTCCTATCAAATTCTTTTTCATTATTTGCCAGGAAGATTGTTGCTACACTATTACCAATAAAGTTTGTGATAGCCCGTGCTTCACTCATAAACCTGTCAACACCCAGCAGCAAAGCCAACCCTTCTATAGGTATAACTTTTATTGCAGTTAACGTAGAAGCCAGTACAACAAAGCCACTGCCAGTAACGCCTGCAGCGCCTTTTGAGGTAATGAATAATATTCCTATGATCGTCATTTCCTGTGCTAAACTAAGATGCACATTATACACCTGCGCTAAAAAAAGTGTTGCCATGGAAAGATAAATTGTAGTGCCATCAAGATTAAAAGAATACCCTGCGGGTACAACCAAACCAACCACAGGTTTGGAGCAACCCATGCGTTCCAGTTTTTCCATCAGTGATGGCAATGCCGCTTCAGAAGATGAAGTACCAAAAACTATCAGCAGCTCTGCTTTAATGTATTTTAAAAAATGCCACAGGTTTATTTTATAATACTGAAGAATGAACCGGAGTACAACAAAAATAAATATTGCCATAGTTATGTAAACCGTAAGCATAAGCTTGCCCAGCGGAAGTAAAGTATGCAGACCATATTTACCGATCGTGAAAGCCATACCACCAAACGCACCAATAGGCGCTAACAACATTACGATATGCAATGCCTTAAAAACATATTTTGAAATAAGAGAAAGCGGCTGAATGATCTTTTGTCTGCCTTTGTATTTGCTTAAAAATATTCCAAACAAAATGGCAAGAATCAATACCTGTATCGTGATGTTATCTTTTAAAAACTGCCACCAGCTAAAGCTTTGCGCCTGTGTGGTGTATTGTGTTATATCGCTTCCTTTCATTACTGTAAGCGCAACACCATTGCCAGGCCTAATTATGTTAGCCAATATCACACCGATTATTAATGCAAGTGTAGTAACAATTTCAAAATAGATAATTGCTTTGCCGCCAACCTTTCCTACTTTCTTTAAATTGCTCATCCCGCTTATACCCAGCGTGATGGTTAAAAATATAATTGGATAAATAAAAAGCTTTACAACTTCTATAAAGTATTTACCAAGCGGCTGCATTTTCACGGCGATGCCCGGGACAATGTATCCAAGTAATGCACCGGCAGCAATTGCTGTAAGTACCCAGAAGGTAAGGTTTGTAAATATTTTTTTGAATCGATTCATTTAATAATGGCAACGCAATATGCAGCAATTATTTCATTTAGTTTTACAATTGAAACTATGAACTAACATTTTATGAATAAAATAAACTGGGGCATTATTGGCTGTGGTGATGTTACTGAAATAAAAAGCGGACCTGCTTTTAATAAAGTAAAAAATTCTTCTCTCGTTGCTGTTATGCGCAGGGATGCAGAGAAGGCAAAAGATTATGCCCAAAGGCATAGTGTTCCTAAATGGTATGCTGATGCCAACAGTCTTATAAATGATGCTGATGTTAATGCAATTTACATAGCAACACCGCCATCCTCTCACGAAGAATACACTATTGCTGCGTTGAATGCCGGCAAACCTGTGTACGTAGAAAAACCGATGGCAGTAAATTCTTCATCCGCAAAAAAAATGATGAATGCTGCACAGAAGAAAAATGTAAAACTGGTGGTAGCACATTACCGCCGTGAGCAGCCATTGTTTAAAAAGATAAAACAATTACTGGCTGAAAACGTAATCGGAGACATACGGTTTGCCAGGCTTGAGTTTTATAAAAGATCTCTTACAAAAGAAGAACTTCAAATTGATAAAAATGCATGGCGGGTAGATGCTGCAGTTGCCGGTGGCGG
>JADGPX010000119.1 GCA_017882215.1 Chitinophagaceae bacterium
GAAGAAAATAGCTTCTTCTAAAAAAATAATTCTTACAGGAAGTGTGATAATTGAAGAAGATGGAAAACCTGCCTCGCCGGCCGGCAGGTATTTTAACCGTCTTATCTGGATGTTGCCGAATGGTGAGTATGGCGTTTACGATAAGCGTCATTTGTTTGCTTATGCTGATGAGCATAATCATTATTCAGCGGGAAATAAAAGATTAATTGCACAGGTAAAAGGATGGAAAATAAATCTGCAGGTTTGTTATGATCTTAGGTTCCCTGTGTGGTCAAGGCAAGCTCCCCTCTCCACTGGTGGAGAGGGGCAGGGGGTGAGGGAATATGACTTGTTGGTGTATGTTGCCAACTGGCCGGAGAGAAGAAGCACAGCATGGAAAACATTGCTGCAGGCAAGAGCAATAGAGAATCAATGTTATGTTGTTGGTGTAAACCGTGTTGGTGATGATGGTAATAAAATTTATCACAGCGGCGACAGTATGATCATTGATCCGCTGGGAGAAATTCTTTATCAAAAAGCAAATGAAGAAGATGTTTTTACTTATACATTGCAAAAAGAAAAACTGAATGAGGTGAGAGAAAAATTTCCTTTCTGGAGAGATGCTGATTCTTTTGATATATTGCCTTAATTATGCAAACTGTTTTTACTGCTGATAAAATTTTTACCGGAACAGACTGGCTTCCCGATCACTCAATTATTACAGAGAATGAATTGATAGTTGATGTGCTTCCCGTAGTCTCTTTATCACCTGATACTGTCGTAACAAAACATTCCCAAATCATTGCTCCCGCATTTATTGATGTGCAGATATATGGCGCTGCCGGAAAATTATTTGCAACGTACCCAACAACCGGCAGTCTTCAAAAACTATATGAGCATTGTGTTGCAGGCGGTACTCATTATTTTTTACCTACAGCTGCCACCAATACTATCGAAGTATTTTACAAATGCATTGATGCAATAAAAAGCTATTGGGATCAAAACGGCAAAGGCGTATTGGGTTTACACATTGAAGGACCATGGATAAATAAATTAAAACGCGGTGCACATATTGAAAGTTTAATTCATTCGCCAACATTAGATGAAGTAAAAGAATTGTTGGCGTATGGAAAAGGAGTAATAAAAATGATAACACTGGCACCGGAAGTTTGCAGCAAAGAAGTTATTGATCTTATTTTATCAAATGATATAATTATTTCTGCGGGACATAGCAATGCAAATTTTGATGAAGGAATAAATGCTTTTAATAATGGCATTGAAGCAGCTACACATTTATTCAATGCAATGAGCCCGCTGCATCACAGGGAACCGGGATTACCCGGCGCTGTAATGCAACATTCGTCGGTAATGGCAAGCATAATTCCTGATGGCTATCATGTAGATTTTGAAATGATAAGTATTGCAAAACAAATAATGAAAGAAAGGTTATTTATTATCACAGATGCGGTTGCAGAAACCAATGAAGGGTTGTATCCGCATCAATTAGCCGGCGATAAATACGAATCAAATGGAATCCTCAGCGGCTCTGCACTTACCATGGCAAAAGGAGTAAAGAATTTGGTTGATAAATGCGGTATTGAATTATCAGAAGCATTGCGAATGGCTTCTTTATACCCTGCAAGATTATTGGGAATAAGCAACCGTTTGGGAATGATAAAAAAAGGTTACAAAGCCGATGTTGTTTTTCTTGATGAAGCTTTGAGTGTTACTTAGAATCCGATCCCTGGTTCTTTTCTTTGATCAGTTGTTTTACAAATTCCATTTTTCTGTCAATATCTTTTCTTAAAGTTTCAACAGTTGGTCCTAAATAAATATCCGGCACAACACCTGTTCCTGTTTTCGGTACATGTTGATATTGCACAAGCCGGAACATTGGCAACCTTACTCTAAGTTTTGTATTAGGTAAAGTAATATCAGGGATCATAATGCCAGAGTTTCCATGCCATCCGCCGCCGGTATTTTCACCAACAAGCGTAACATTACTTTCACCCTTTACTGCATTGCAAAATAATGACGAAGCCGAAAAGGTTAGCCCATTGGTAAGAACATATACATTGCCTGAGAAATGATTTTTTTGTTTAGGCTTTATTATATGTCGTTCCCAATATCCAAAATGATAACGACCATCATTTCCTTTTCTGGTAAACAATAATAATCCCAGGTTATTAAAAAAGCCCGACTTAATATATTTGGTATAAGGACCAAAACTTTTAGCTATCGCAACTGCGGTATCGGCTACTTTAAAAGAATTGTTTCGAATATATTTTACAAGCGCAGCATAATTAGAAATATCACCGCCACCATTTGCACGAATATCGATCACAAGATTTTTAATTTCTTTTTTTCTTATTGAATTAAACGAGTATCTGAAAAAATTTTTCAGATGGCTACCGCCGGCGAAACTGTTTAATGTAATTAGAGCCATATTGCTATCAATTTTCAGTGACCTGATATTTTCTAATTTTTCTTTTCTGGTAATATGTTTTTGCTTTACAGGAGGGAAGTTTTTTATTTTTTGCAGCGTATCTTCTGTAATACCAAACAAGTGAAGGTTTGCTTTTCTTTCTTTACCAAGACTGTCAATATATTGAACCGAATATGTTTTGTAGATGCCAAAAACATTTCTATGAAAATATGGAAAGCTGGTACTAAGACGAATATAATTCACGTTGTCTTCATAGCCATCCTCAACAAGGTAGCCGAACACTTTTTTTATCAGATCATGATTTTTAATTCCGTTTATGGAGGTGATCAGCATACCTTTTTTTATGATCGAATCTTTACGATTAAGATTGGCGGTTACCACCATTGTATCCTTCCATATTTTTAAATACAATGGGAAAGAAGGGATTCTTTTGTTTCTGATAAACTTATTCCACCCTTTGCTCATGTTAAAGCTGGTATGTCCGCAATGGATCTTATTGGTAAGTGGCGCTAATATCTTCCAGCCAAATTGAAGCTCGGTCATGGAGTCTGAAATATTTCTGTATCCTTCATTAAAATAATAGTCCATGCTGTCTTTGGAAGTATACCAATAAAGAGAAGGATGTTTTTTTTCAAGAATATTTCTTAACAGGGTATAGTCCTCCTGTAATTTTTCTTTTGGATATTTTTTATCAGCGCTATAGTTTTTGGATACAGAGCAGCTGAAGAAAAGGATTGGAAGAAGATAAAAAAAATTAATAAGTCGGTTATGAAACAATTTTTCAAGATAATTATTAGCCATATTTTTTCAGTAGAATCTTTCTTAAAATTTTCTTTTTTGTATTTCGTTTTGTCTTATTTTCTTCAGCATTTTTTATTATTGATGCAACAATGGATAGCTTACTATTCGCAAGTGATTTTTTTATTTTCATTTTATTTAAATGCATTCCAGCCCTGAGCTGTAATCGCATGTTTGTTGCCGCCTTTGGTGATAATATTTGTTCCTTCTTCTTTTTCGGTAATGTATCCGATCACACTTATCTGTTCATTCAAAACTATTTTATCATAATCACTTTGCGCAAGCGTAAATACCAATTCATAATCTTCACCTCCGCTTAATGCACATGCGGTTGGGTCCAGCTCAAGCTTGTATGCAAACCGTCTTGCCAGATCATTTACCGGAATTTTTTCCTCATACAAAACGCAGCCAACATTGCTTTGCTTACATATATGAAGCACCTCGCTGCTTAATCCGTCACTTACATCAATCATAGAAGTTGGTCTTATTTCATTGGCTGCAAAAAATTCTATAATATCTTTTCTTGCCTCGGGCTTTAAAATTCTGCCAATAATATAATCCTGGTTTTCAAGATCGGGCTGCACACCTTTGGTCTCTAAAAAAACTTTCTTCTCTCTTTCCAACAATGTCAATCCTAAGAAGGCGCTGCCAAGATCTCCAGAAACACAAAGTAAGTCAGCTTTTTTTGCTCCGCTTCTTGTTACATATTTATCAGGGGCAACCTCGCCAATTGCAGTAACACAAATAATAAATCCTTTTTGTGAAGTGGTTGTATCGCCACCGATAAGATCCACGCCATATTTATCACAGGCTGCATATATGCCATCATAAAATTCATCCAGAGCTTCTACGCTAAAGCGATTGCTGAATGCTATGCTCATTGTTACCTGTGTAGGTATCGCATTCATAGCATAGATGTCGCTTAGATTTGCCACAACGCTTTTATAGCCTAAATGTTTCAAAGGTGTGTACATCAAATCAAAATGTATTCCTTCAACAAGCATGTCAGTGGTAATAACTGTTTGCTTCCCAAAATGGTCGATCACTGCAGCATCATCTCCCACGCTTACAAGCGTGGATGAATTTTTTATCTCATTATTTTTTGTAAGATGATCGATCAAACCAAATTCGCCAAGTGTTGATATTTCTGTTCTATTTTCCATGTCTAATTCTATGTACGATTTACGATGCTTGATGTACGATGTGTTTTTTTATAAGCTGACCACAATCAATAGCAAATTGCTTTGTGCGCTTTATTATTTCAGTTGCATCCATTATTATAAGTTTATGAATTACATCGTACATTAAACTACAATTCACCATTTACATACATCAACAACTCAGCATGAATTTTTCCATTTGTTGCAACAAGGTGTGGCTGGTATGGCGAATAATAATTGCCTTTAAAATCGGTTACTTTTCCGCCGGCTTCTTCTACCATTAAAAATCCTGCTGCGCTGTCCCATGCAAATAATTTATGTTCATAAAATCCATCAAACCTTCCTGCGGCAACCCAGCAAAGATCAATAGCGGCACTGCCTAATCTTCTAACAGGGACCCCTTGTCTTATAAGTTTTTCAAATACTTGCAAGGGCCCATTGGGCTCATCTAAATAAATGTAAGGGAAGCCGGTTACCAAACAGCTTTTTAGTACCTCTGTTTTATCACTTACCTTAATTTTCTTTTCATTCAATGTAGCGCCATATCCTTTTTGTGCAAAATAAAATTCATTCATATTAGGATTGTACACTGCGCCCAATATCATTTGTCCGTTATGCTCTACGGCGATACTAACGCAGCAAATAGGGATGCCATTCGCAAAATTTACAGTTCCATCAATGGGATCAATTATCCATTTATATTCATTAGCGGTTCCTAATTCACCACATTCTTCACTTAAAATAAAATGATCCGGAAAATCTGTTTTAATAACATCAATGATGGCTTTTTCTGATGCATGATCAGCTTCAGTAACTAAATTATTAACGCCTTCCTTGTTTGAAATTTTAAAAGAGCCATTGAAAAATCTTCTAAGTTCATTTGCACCGGCTTCAGTGGCTTTCAGCAACGTTGATTTTAACATGGCGCAAAGATAATCGATGCTAAATAGTTTAATAGTGTAATTGTTGAATAAGGCAGAAAAAAAATCAATAACCATAAAACAACTTAACCATTCAACAATACAACATTAATTTAGCTGTTGTTAAACATACAGTGTCTGCAACTTTCTATCATCATAGTAAATTATAATGTAAAATATTTTTTAGAGCAATGTCTTTGCTCTGTAATGAAAGCTATTCAAAACATGGAGTCAGAAATTTTTGTTGTAGACAACAATTCTTCTGATGGCAGCGCAGCGTTTTTTAAAGATAGATTCACCAAAGTAAAATTTATATGGAACAAAGAAAACCCTGGTTTTTCCAAAGCAAATAATATAGCTGTAAAACAGGCAACAGGTAAGTACATTTTATTTTTAAATCCGGATACGTTAGTGCCGGAAGATTGTCTTGAAAAACATATTTCTTTTTTTGAATCACATCCTTGAAGCCGGAGCTCTTGGCATAAAAATACTGGATGGTTCGGGCAATTTTTTAAGAGAAAGTAAGCGATCCTTCCTTCACCAATCACTTCATTTTACAAGTTGTCGGGGTTAGCAAGGTTATTTCCCCGCTCTAAAATATTTTCTAAATATCATTTAGGGAATCTTAATAAAAATGAAAACAACAATGTGAATGGCTATACTAACCCAATAATTATTTATGCTGCGGCCACTTCTGCAATTTTAGCTCTGATCTTTCCTTCTAATTCACTTGCCAATTCAGGATTATCAACCAGTAATTGTTTTACTGCATCACGACCCTGCCCTAATTTGGTAGTATCGTAACTGAACCAGCTTCCGCTTTTTTGTATAACACCCAACTCAACACCCATATCAATTATTTCACCTGTTTTTGAAATTCCCTGTCCGAACATAATATCAAATTCTGCAAAGCGGAAAGGTGGTGCAACTTTATTTTTAACTACTTTAACTTTCACCCTGTTTCCAACAGCTTCATCACCATCTTTTATCTGTGCCATTCTGCGAATATCTAATCTTACAGAAGCATAAAATTTTAATGCATTACCGCCGGTTGTAGTTTCGGGGTTGCCAAACATAACCCCTATCTTATCACGAAGCTGGTTTATAAAAATGCAGCAGCTGTTTGTTTTACTTATGGTAGCAGTAAGTTTTCGCAATGCCTGGCTCATCAGCCTTGCCTGCATTCCCATTTTACTGTCACCCATTTCACCTTCTAACTCTCCTTTTGGGACAAGCGCTGCAACAGAGTCTATCACAACTACATCAAGTGCACCGGAAAGAATAAGACGGTCGGCAATTTCCAAACCCTGCTCTCCATAATCCGGTTGAGATATTAAAAGATTATCTACATCCACACCTATTTTTTTTGCATAAGTGGCATCAAAAGCGTGTTCTGCATCAATAAAGGCGCACATGCCTCCTTTTTTCTGTGCCTCTGCAATTACATGAATCGCAAGTGTCGTTTTACCTGAGGATTCCGGACCATAAATTTCAACAACCCTTCCCTTTGGTAAACCTCCGATACCAAGGGCCACATCTAATCCTATAGATCCGGTAGAAATAACTTCATGCGGCTCCTGCGATCTTTCATTCATCATCATTACACTGCCTTTTCCAAAATCTTTATCTATTTTATCAATAGTTAATTTTAATGCTTTTAATTTTTCTGGGTTGATCATGTTTTCTGTTTTAATTGATGTATCTAAGTTATTATTTATTCAAAGATAGAAATAAAAATTTATGAACACTAATTTTTTTAGTAATCTAAAGATAAAATATTTAGTTATAATATGAATAAAAAAACCCCGCCAATAATTAGCAGGGTTTCAGCATGAGGCAAGCTCGTGCTATTTTCATAAGTACAATGCCGGATAAAACGGGCAATTGAACTGTAAAGATATTTTTAGAATTATAAAACTTTATTATTTAAAAGTTATAATTATTATAAAGCTTATTTCTTACTGTACTGAAGTTTATTATTTCATCTTATTTGCCCATGCATCCATTTTACTTTCCATCACATCAAGCGGCATTACACCATCTTTCAAAAGTTCATCATGAAAGGCGGCAAGATTAAACTTACTTCCTAATTGGTTTTTATATTTCTCTCTCAGTTCTCTTATTTTTAAAGCACCGATCTTATAACTTAATGCCTGCCCCGGAATTGCCATGTATCTTTCAATTTCTGCTGTAGCGCCTTGTTCACTGATGGCTTCGTTTTCCATCATATATTTGATAGCTTCCTCTCTTGTCATTCCTTTAAGATGTATACCAACATCAACCACTAAACGAATAGCCCTGTGGATTTCATCACCAAGTGCACCCATATATTGATAAGGGTCAGTATACAATCCCAATTCTTTTCCGAGTGACTCGCAATATAAAGCCCAGCCCTCGCCCATTGCCCCAAACCATGCAAAGCGCCGAAACTTAGGCAGCCCTTCATTTTCCTGTTGTAACGATATTTGATAATGATGCCCGGGTATAGCTTCATGAAGAAAAAGTGATTCAAAACCGGATGTTGTATTAAATGTTGTGGCGTCAATTATCGGAACATAAAAAATTCCAGGTCTGCTTCCATCCGGCGAGCCCTGGTTGTATTCAGCACTTGCACTTGCAGCACGGAAAGCCTCAGTTTGTCTTATTTCAAAAGGTGTTTTAGGCGTACGACCAAACATTGTTTTTAAATTCGGATCAATTCTTTTTTGAATATCCCTGAACGCATTTAATACATCTTCAGGTGTTTTATAGGGCATAAATTTTTTATCAGTTTTCATATACCCGAAAAAAGCTTTAAGGTCTCCCTTAAAACCAACACTGTCTTTAATTCTTTCCATCTCTGTTCTTATTCTTTTTACTTCTGCGAGCCCTGTATTATAAATCTCATCTGCGGTTTTATTGGTGGTTGTCCAGTATCTTATCAAATAATCATAAACCTTTTCGCCATTAGGCAATGCTTTTAAACCAGAGCTACTTCTTGCCGCAGGCAAATATTTATTCTTAAAAAACAAAGTAAATTTTTGGTAAGAAGGAATGATGAACGAATCAATAGCCTGGGTATATTTTTTAACCAATGATCTTTTTAAACTGTCATTAAAATCAGAAGGGAATTTTTTTACCGGGCCATAAAAAATATTTTTTGAACTATCACTCACAGTCATTGCCTCCATTTGGGGAATCATCTTTATAACCAATGTCTTTGGTAATACATATTGATGAGCAATTCCTTTATTAAACTGTGCTATCGCAGAGTCGCACCAAACCGAAAATTGTTTCATACGACTGATCCAGTCATTGTAATCTTTTTCAGTTTTAAATGGCTGAAAACTTTC
>JADGPX010000120.1 GCA_017882215.1 Chitinophagaceae bacterium
TAGTTTTCCTACTATCCATTTTCCTCCAAAAATAAAAACAGAGTTGCCCAACAGCGTTCCCAAGCCAATGCCTACGATGTACAGATTATAATTTGCATTGTTGGGCTGCAAAATTTTCCTGGTGAACAAAATGGTACTCCATGCAAACCAGAAAGGTATTTGCATCGGGCTGATTGCGCTTAAAAAAATTCCCAATAAAAAGCGATGAATGTCAGGTAAATTATTTTCAACCGACTGACCGGAAGGATGATGTTTTAATGCTGTCATAAAACTGCCGACAGCGAGCGCAACTACAATAAAAAATGTAATCCATTCAAGCCATTTGAATATTTTTTTTTGCTTGCGTATCCAGTCTATGCCAACGAGAGAGATACGAACATAGATCATCTCAGTTAATAAAGAGCCACAGGAAAAATATATGGCATTTTTAATATCTTCCTCCACGCTTATCTTCATGGCAAGTATGTTAAGCGTGCCCAATGGCAAAGAGCCGAGAAAGCTTATCATCATTCCCCAGAAAAAAACACGTGCCAGTTTCATAATTTGAAAAACTAAATTAGCCTTTCTTAGCTAAAACAGAGAGCGAAACTTTTACGGTGTTGCTGAGTATAATGCTGTTACTGCCTACACCAAAATCCAAACGGTTAATTGTAAATCCGCCAACAAATAAATAGTCATCTCCCCTGGAGGTTGCAGTAAAAGGAAATGCAATTGGCTTTGTAACACCATGTATGGTTAAGTTTCCGGTAAAATAATACCAGCCCGCAGATGTTTTGTTTGTCTTATTAATTTTTGTGGAAACCATTGTTATTGCAGAAAATTTTTCTGCATCAAAATAACTTTTGCCTTTTAAATCTTTATCCCGCATGTTATTATCGGTATCAATTGTATTTACATCAACCGAAACATTAAAATTGCATGCTGCAACATTGGCTGGAACAAGATTTATATCTCCCTTTAAACCCGAAAGATCGCCGCCGGTATTTATTCCGAAGTTTTTAATTACAAAATGAACTTTACTGCCTGCATCTGCCGGTTTATATTTTTGCGATATGGCTGCAAATGAAAATATCAAAAAAAAGAAACATAAAAGCAAACGAGACATGGAATATATTTTAAAAATGAGTTGATATTTTACGCTAAATTAATTTATCTGCTTCTTTAATACGACGATTATGTTTTTTGGTTGCTCTTAAAAACTTTATTCCTTTCATTAGCGGCCAGTATTTAATTCCTTGCTTATAATTGTACCTGCTGATCCTGTAAAGAGCCTTCCAATGCATTAATATTTCTTTGTAAGCGCCCATCAATGTATAGCCGGTATCATAAAAATGATTTGGTTCAGCGCCGCATCCATTGTATTCCAGGATTGAAAAATTCTTTTCCTGTTTTAAGTCTTCAACAGATGTACACATTATATCATAGCGCCCATAAAAAAAATCATTGAGTTTAATACTTATCTTATCAAAGAGGCTTACCAGCCTGTCATCAATTTCATTTTGTAAATTAATAAATTGAGCGCCGCGATTATGATTAGCCGCATAACTTAACATATATTTTTCACCGGGCAGTAATACATTATTAAAGTTTGCTCCATGCTTAATTTGTAATTCCGCTTCTCTTTTACAAGCCTTAGGGTGTTGTTTAATTAGTTCGATAAGTGTTTGCTTTCCATCACCAATTACCTGCAATGGAATTTTATGAAGAAAGCCTGTAACAACACCTTTTGGCTGATCAGGGAGGCGATAATAAAACACACTCACTTCCATCGGGTAAGTGATCATTTCCTGTACGATATATTCAACCGGAACTTTAGTATGATAATTTTTTAACTGCTCTTCTGTATCAAGTTTTCTAAATAATATTCCCTGACAACCTACTTCAGGCTTTACAATTAAAGGAAAATGAATTTTGTATTCTAATACCTTTCTTTTTACAACTTCAAAATCACTTAAGGGCAATACATTAAAAAATGTTGCAGGCGCAAATTCCTGAGGAAGCAGGTCATGCATTTCCTGCTTTGGCTCACCATCCATACCTCCGAAAGTAATTTTGGGATTGCTGGGAGTAAAGAACCAAACCGATCCTGAGCGGATTATATACCATAACCACACAGGAGAAATAGGCGCATATAATATTATAGAGGGCCAATGCTCCCAATCGAATATTCGTTTAAAAAATTGTTTCACTTACGTTTTTTACAGGAAGCAAAAATAAGTTTTAAAAAACGGGATGTTTCACCGAAAAGCAAAATTGTTTGTTGTATTTTAGCCCAAACATTTAATATGAAAAAATTACTGCTTATCAGCATGCTGACAGTTTTTAGTGTACAAACTTTTTCATATACGCCGGTAAATTCTGCAAAGAATATTATTTCATATGCATTTGGTGCTCCTGTTACTGCAATGACATTACAGGAATTTATGACATTAACACCGAAGCGGTACCAGGAACTTACCGGCAAAAGAATGACTTTTAAACAAAAGATCGCCTTTGCAATTTTAAAAGCAAAATTAAAAAAACAATTACCTGATGATAAATCTGCCCCGCATAAAACAGATATTGGGTTATTATCATTGATCTTTGGAGGATCTGCTTTTCTTATTGCTTTTATTCCTTTTGTAGGAATTGCAAGCATTCCTTTAGCAATTGCTGCAATAGTTTTAGGTATCATTGGCCTTGGCAGAAAAAAGGGGGATACAAAATCTATTATCGGGTTGGTGCTTGGCTCAGTGTTTATATTGTTAATAGCTGTAGCAGTTGCAGCATTTGCTGCAGGAGGATGGTATTAATACATAAATAAAAAAAATGCAAGTACCCACAATGGCGGCAATGATGGTTAACAATGAAACTCCTGAAGTTTTGTTTTGGGTTGGCTGTGCAGGAAGCTTTGACCAAAGGGCACAAAAGATCACCAAAGCATTTGCTACCATTTTACATAAGGTAGGAATTAAATATGCCATTCTTGGTAAAGAAGAAATGTGCACCGGCGACCCGGCAAGGCGTGCAGGAAATGAATTTATGTTCCAGATGATGGCTTACCAAAATATTCAAACTTTAAATGGATATGGAATAAAAAAAATTGTAACTGCCTGTCCGCATTGTTTTAATATTTTAAAGAATGAATATCCTGAATTAGGTGGCAATTATGAAGTGATACATCATGCAACATTTTTACAGCAATTAATTGATGATGGCAAAATAAAAATAAATGAAGGCGGTTCATTTAAAGGAAAGAAGATCACTTACCACGATAGCTGTTATTTGGGCAGAGCCAATAACATATACGAAGCGCCGAGAAAAGTTCTGGAAGCATTAGATGTAGAAATGGTAGAAATGAAACGCTGCCGCAGTAATGGTTTATGCTGTGGTGCAGGCGGGGCTCAAATGTTTAAAGAAGAAGAAAAAGGGGATATAAGAATAAGCACTGAACGAACAAAAGAAGCAATTGAAACCGGCGCATCAATTATCGCATCCAACTGCCCATTCTGTATGACGATGTTAAGCGATGGAGTAAAATCAAATGAAAAAGAAGACCAGGTAAAAGTGCTTGATATTGCAGAGATGATAGCTTCTTCGATGGTGTAATTTAAATTTGTAACTTTAAGTATGGGAACAAAAGAAATAATCCGTGAAATAAAAAAATTGCCTCTTGCCGATAGAATTTCAGTAATTGAAAAAACGCTAAAAAGCGTGAAGGCAGATTCAGTCCAGCATCCAATGGAACATGCCAGTGAAATTTTATACAATGATTATAAAAATGATAAAGAATTGACAGCTTTTACTTCCATTGATTTTGATAAATTCTATGAAACAAAGTGAAATTTGGTTAATTAATCTTGATCCAACAATTGGTGCAGAAATAAAAAAAATACGTCCGGCTATTATTATTAATGATAACCATTTAGGCAAACTTCCATTAAAAATTATTGTTCCTCTTACTGACTGGAAAGAAAGATATGCAATGGCAGTTTGGATGGTTCAAATTATCCCTGACAGGCAAAATAAATTATCAAAAATATCTTCTGCGGATTGCTTCCAGATTCGCTCAGTATCAGAAGATAGATTTCTTAAAAAGGTAGGAATCATCTCTTCTAATCAATTAGAAAAAATTAAATTTGCCATTACAAAGGTTCTTTCAATTTCAAATACTTTTCAAATATGAATCTGCATTTCCAGGATCTTATTCCCAAGGATTTTAATGATAACTCAAGAGTTTGGATCTACCAGTGCAACAGGTTATTTACTTTAAGCGAAGTATTGCAAATTGAAGAATTGCTGGAAGACTTTACTAAAAGCTGGCAAAGCCATGGCGCCAAAGTAAAAGGGTATGCAAATTTATTTTTCGGACAATTTATTATCTTAATGGCAGATGAAACCGCAACAGGTGTAGGCGGCTGCAGCATTGACTCTTCTGTTAGATTAATAAAAAATATAGAGCAGGATTACAATGTAAATTTATTTGAGAGGCAAATGCTTGCTTTTGTTATAAAAGAAAGGATACAATTGCTGCCAATGGAGCAATTAAATTATGCTATTGAAAACGGATTTATAAACACAGATACTTTGTATTTTAATAATACGGTTCAAACAAAAAAAGAATTATTAAGTAACTGGATAATCCCTGTAAAACAAAGCTGGCTGGCTAAAAGATTTTCATTCGCTGCTAATTAATTACTTCATTTGTATATTTTTTTTCTGCAGCAATTGATTTAATTTATTCTTCTTTGGCGTTTTACTGAAGATATAACTTACAGCCAATCTGAAATTTTTTGTCTGCGTATAATTAAAGCTTTCCAAAATAAAATTTGTTCCGTAAGTAAACACTTTATTCTGCTGCTGCCCAAAAGGATCTATTACATTAAAACTAACCACGAGCTTCTTATTTAAAAATTTTCTTTGAGCTCCGATATTCATACTCAATGTAGTTCTTATACTACTCTGCGGATTTGCGAACCTGTTGAAAGTAAAGCTGGCATTGCTGTTCAGCAGGTCGGAGAATTGGTAGCTGCTATTAAGTGTTGAATAAAAAGATCCTCCATTCCTAAACTTTCTTACTGCCTTATCATACTCACTATAAACATTATACGTATAACCAAGGCTGATATTAATTTTTGATTTTTTTGAAATTGTATATCCATCCCAGGTATTTACATGGTACTCTTTTCTGCCGCTTATATTTTGCCATGTTATATCGGTTTTACTATCTGGCTGTAAAGTACGGATGGAACTATAAATATCCTTTAATATATCGTAACCAAAAGAGGCATTCAGGTAATAGCCCTTATTCCATTTGCCGATAATAACATCAAAATTATCAGAGAAATATGGATGCAAATATGGATTACCAAAACGCCTGTTATATGGATCACTGTAATCAATGCTGGGGTTTAATTCATTTAAACCGGGACGCTGAATACTGCGTCTATAGCTAACTGTTATGCTAATTTCATTTTCCCATTTTTTCATTATCGTTGCAAATGGTAATGGGCTGAAATAATTATTAGCGTAAGTGTCTGTACTGTTTTGAAGATCAAAATCAGTTTTTGTATGCTCTGCCTGCATCCCGATAGTAAAGTAAAAATCCTGCATAATATCATACCTCATTGCAGCCCTTAATGCATAAATAGTTTGGTGATAATAAAAATTATTACTCAACGCATTATTGTTTATAAAGATCATTTCAGGCTTCTTTAAAAAATCAGTGTTTAAAATATTATGGCTGATGAAACGGATATAATTGGTACCGAGATTTAGCGATATTTTTTTACCAATTGGCTTATCATAATTTAGTCTCAGGCTAACTGTATGATTTTTTACATCTGTGATTTGTTGTTGGGTAGAATCAATTCCGGTAAGGGTTTGATCAGGATTTAAAAATTGCTGAAAGAAATCTTTATCAACTTCTGAAACATTAAAATTTACTCCGGATATAACTTTAAAAACCTCTTTTGGGTTTTTGCCTTTGTAAGTATATGTAAGATTATAATTTGGATTATGACTTAAAGTGGAAGTATTAATAAACCTGTCGCTCAATCTATAAATTGCATTGAACCTGTTTAAATTGGTGTACCCGTTATTGCTATTGCTGCCTGCATTATTTGAATTATACAAAAAAGTAAAATTGAAATTATTTCTTTTATTAAGATCATAATCCAAACTCAATCTTGCATTCGGACGGTTGTAATCACTGTTGTAGGCTGCGATTGTATTAAAAAAATTAGTTGAATCTGCATATTCATTTTGGCGATTGCTATAACTGCTTCCCAGGTATTTGCTGTAGCCAAAACCACCGCTTACATTTAATGCAAACTTATTTTTACGGTATCCAAAATTACCGTTAATACCAGCCTCTCCTCTTGTTCCATAATTCACCGTAAGCCGTCCATTCATTCCAACTCTTCCTTTTTTAGTAACAATATTAATTACACCTCCTCTTTCATTGGCATATTGCGGAGGTGGAGTTGTCAACACCTCAATTCTATCAATCATACTGCCTGGCATACTTTCCAGCAGATCCTGTAATTGTTTCCCGTTAAGTTCAACAGGCTTATCATCAATTAAAATTTTTACATCCTTGCCGCGAAGCATAATTTTTCCATCATCATCAACATTTACCAGCGGTGTTTGTTTTAATAATTCAGTAGTAGTTGCACCTGAACTTAGCGCCGATTCACCTGCATTGAAAATAATTTTTCCATCCTTGTTTTCTATCAGGGGCTTTTCTGCATAAACAATTACTTCATCAAGCTGTGTTGTTTTTTTACTGAGCTTTATTTCATTCAGATCAAAATCAAATCTTTCTGCACGAATATAAATGCTGTCTAATTTTAAAGAAGCATATCCTGTTGCCGTTACCTGTAAACTATAATAACCATAAGGCAATTGCTCAAAAAGAAATGCGCCATCTTTTGCACTGATTGTTGTTGTTGAAAACGTTGAATCAGAAGTTCGTTTTAGATTGATTGTTGCAGATGCAATTGCTTTACTGTTATCAGCATCTAATACATTACCAATGATTATTCCCGGCTGATTATTTTTCTTTATCTCTTCATTTTGTGCTTTAACTCCGATACAGATTAAAAGTGCAAAACCGGCTACTAAATATCTCAAACTATATGTTATTTAGCTGTAAAGTTACGATGGAAATAATTTTATAAAATATTAACCATTTACTTTTCTGCCATCCTGTCACCAAATTTTTAATTTCCTATCTTTGCAATCCCCGTCCGACTGGTGTCAGCCGGGCGGGCAAATTTTTCCCATAAATGTTTGAGTTAACACAGGATAAAGTTCATGACGAGAAAAGGCAGGATGAAGCATTTGCTCTGTTATCTATGGCTGATCCATCTCAAAAAAAATTTTATATAGAAAGTTATGGCTGTGCCATGAATTTTGCAGACAGTGAAGTGGTAGCATCTATTTTAATGGATAAAGGGTTTGGCGTAACGCAAAATTTTGAACAGGCTGATCTTATCTTTTTAAATACATGCTCTATCAGGGAAAAAGCAGAGCTCACTGTTCGTAAGCGATTGACTGAATTCAGGAAATTAAAAAAAGAAAATCCGGGATTATTGGTAGGCGTATTAGGATGCATGGCAGAGAGATTAAAATCAAAATTTATTGAAGAGGAAAAACTGGTTGATCTTGTTGTTGGTCCGGATGCATACAGAACATTACCGGGATTAATTGAAGAAGCAGAAACCGGGCAAAAGGGAGTGAATGTTTTATTAAGCATGGAGGAAACATATGGAGACATTGCCCCAATCCGTTTAAACAGCAATGGCGTTACAGCATTTGTTAGCATTATGAGAGGCTGCAATAATATGTGTTCATTTTGCGTAGTGCCATTTACAAGAGGAAGAGAGAGAAGCCGTGATGCGGATTCAATAATTAAAGAGTGTAAAGATCTATTTGAAAATGGTTATCGGGAAGTAACGCTGCTCGGTCAAAATGTAGATAGTTACCTCTACCCTAGCCCTTCTCCACAAGTGGAGAAGGGAACTAATTCGGCAATAACTTTTGCTATGTTGCTGGAAATGGTTGCAAAAATTTCGCCTCTGCTTCGTGTTCGTTTTTCAACATCGCATCCAAAAGATATAACAGACGAAGTATTGTTTATAATGAAGAAGTACGATAATATCTGTAAATACATTCATTTACCGGTACAAAGCGGAAGCACCAGAATACTGCAAATGATGAATCGTACTTACACAAGAGAATGGTATATCTCTAAAATTAACAGGATACGTGAGATACTCCCCGGTTGCGGATTATCAACCGATGTTATAACAGGCTTTTGTACAGAGACGGAAGAAGATCATAAAGAAACTTTAAGCCTGATGGAATATTGTGAGTATGATCTTGCCTACATGTTCTTTTATTCGGAACGCCCCGGAACGCTTGCTGCAAGAAGATATGAAGATGATGTAACGGAAGAAACCAAGAAAAGAAGATTGCAGGAAGTTATAGCATTGCACCGCATTCAATCTTTGGCAAGTATGCAAAAAGAAGTTGGAAAAACTGCTAAGGTTTTAATAGAAGGCAATTCCAAAAAAAACGATGATCATTGGGCTGGCAGAAGCGATAATAATAAAGTAGTTGTATT
>JADGPX010000121.1 GCA_017882215.1 Chitinophagaceae bacterium
ACACTCATTCTTAACAAAAATAAATTTTTACAATCCAAACAAAATATTATCTTTATGTAGTTGCATAAACAACTATATGCCAAACAACCAATTTAGAAAGGGGGAACTCTACAGTTTTATCACCGGTAAAGCATCAACAGCAATTGCCAGGAGACTGCAAAAGAATTTTAAACAATCAGGGCTTGATATAACAATAGAACAGTGGAGCGTTCTGTATCATTTGTGGAAGCAGGAAGGACAAAGCCAGCAACAATTGTGTGATGCAACATTCAGGGATAAACCAAGCATTACAAGGCTGGTTGATAATCTTGAAAAATTAAAATTGGTTAAAAGAGTTCCCTCAAAAGAAGACAGGAGGATCAATCTGATTTATTTAACCAAAGAAGCAATTCAACTGCAGGAAAAATCGATGGAGCTCGCCAACCAAACATTGAACGAAGCTTTGAGTGGTGTAACCAACGGCCAGGTTGAAATTGCCAAAGAAGTTTTACATACTGTTTATGAAAATCTAAAAACTCTCTAATAATAAAATTTATTTTATGGATACTACAAAAACAAACATGTTACTTAAGGGCGGCGAATGGCTTATTAAAGAAAGCAATGCTTTTGAAACGTTTACTCCCGAAGATTATACCGAGGAGCAACTGATGGTTCGTGATATGTGCATCCAGTTTTTAAAAACGGAAATAATTCCTGTTGTAGACAGGATAGATAAAATGGAACCCGGCCTTATGCCATCATTGATGGAAAAAGCCGGTGAGCAGGGTTTGTTAGGAGCTTCCGTGCCGGAAGATTTAGGAGGATTAGGAAAAGATTTTGTTACTTCAACATTAGTTAGTGAAGGTCTCGGTGGAGGATATTCATTCAGCGTAGCAATGAGTGCCCACGCAGGTATCGGAACATTACCAATTTTATATTTTGGAACAGAAGAGCAAAAGAAAAAATATATTCCCAAACTTGCTTCCGGCGAATGGAAGGGAAGTTATGGATTAACAGAGCCCGGCAGCGGAAGCGATGCATTGGGAGCAAAAACAACAGCAACACTTTCTGCTGATGGAAAAAATTATTTATTGAACGGGCAAAAATGCTGGATAACCAATGGCGGGTTTGCAGATATTTTCACAGTGTTTGCAAAGATTGACGGAGAGAAATTTACTGCATTTATTATAGAAAAAGGAATGGAAGGTTTTACCCAGGGACCGGAGGAACATAAAATGGGAATTAAAGGTTCATCTACCGTACAACTTTATTTTCAGGATTGTAAAGTACCTGTTGAAAATGTTTTAGGAGAGATCGGCAAAGGTCACATCATTGCGTTTAATATTTTAAATATTGGACGATTGAAATTAGCAGCTGCAACAAATGGCGGCGCTAAAATGGCTTTGACCAATGCAATCGAATACGCAAATGCCCGTGAGCAATTTAAAACTCCCATTTCTTCATTCGGTGCAATAAAACATAAGATAGCCGAAATGGCGATTAAGATTTATGCAGATGAAAGTGCATTGTACCGCACTGCAAAATGGATTGATGAAAAAGAACATGAGTTATTATCTGCCGGTAAACCGTTTAATGAAGCATTGCTTGGCGCTGCAGAAGAATATGCGATTGAGTGTGCGATTCTTAAAGTTCATGGAAGTGAAGTGCTTGATTATATTGTAGACGAAGGTGTGCAGATACATGGCGGTAATGGATACAGTGATGAATATTTGATAAGCAAAGCTTACCGTGATAGTCGCATTAATCGTATCTATGAAGGAACGAATGAAATCAACCGTTTGCTTACTGTTGATATGATCCTGAAACGTGCAATGAAGGGAAAGCTTGACCTGATGGGACCTGCAATGAACGTACAAAAAGAGTTAATGAGCATTCCTGAATTTGGAAATGATGATGAAGCTTCTTTTGCAAATGAAAGAAAAACAATAGTGAATATGAAGAAGGCTATTTTAATGACAGCCGGTGCCGCAGTGCAAAAGCTGATGATGAATTTACAAAATGAGCAGGAGATCTTAATGAATATTGCTGATATGATGATAGAAACTTTTGTTGCCGAAAGTATTCTATTGCGGGTTATTAAGATGACTGATAAAAATGGCGAAGCAGCATCACAAAATCAAATTGATATGATGCGCTGTTATTTAAATGATGCAATTGATAAAGTAAATAAATTCGGTAAAGAAGCTATCAATGCCTTTGCCGCAGGTGATGAACAAAAGATGATGTTGCTGGGGTTAAAACGTTTTACCAAAGCAGAACCTTTTAACAGCAAAGATGCAAGAAGGAGAATTGCTGATAAATTGATAGCAGAAGGAAGATATTGCTGGTAATACCTGTTATATAAAAATAATTTTACTAAATTTTACCATCTTAGTGATGTAACTTTAGTGTGAAATTTAAACAACGATGAGCGAAACGATCACCCCTGCAAAACCCGCATTAACAGCAAAAGATTTTTCTACTGACCAGGAAGTAAGATGGTGCCCTGGCTGTGGCGACTATTCTATTCTTGCACAGATGCAAAAAATTATGTCCGGTCTTGGTATTCCAAGAGAGAACATTGTAATTATTTCGGGTATTGGCTGCAGCAGCAGATTTCCTTATTATATGAACACGTATGGAATGCACAGTATTCATGGCAGAGCCACAGCAATTGCCAGTGGATTAAAAGCAAGCCGTCCTGAACTTAGTGTGTGGATCGTTACCGGTGATGGCGACAGTTTAAGCATTGGCGGTAATCATATCATTCATTTATTAAGAAGAAATTTTGATGTGAATATTTTGCTTTTTAATAACGAGATATATGGTTTAACTAAAGGACAATATTCGCCTACATCCGAACAAAATAAAATAACCAAGAGCTCACCATTTGGCAGTATCGATCACCCGTTCAATCCTGCGGCATTGGCAATGGGTGCAGATGCAAGTTTTGTTGCAAGAAGTATGGACAGGGATCCAAAACATCTGCAGGCAATGATACTTAGAGCGCAGGAACATAAAGGCTCTTCTTTTTTAGAGATATACCAGAACTGTAGTATTTTTAATGATGGCGCCTTTGAAATTTTTACAGAAAAAACATCTAAACCGGAAAAAGCTTTATTTCTTGAGCATGGGCAGCCATTGGTTTTTGGGGCTACAAAAAATAAAGGAATAAAATTAGATGGATTGAAACCGGTTGTTGTTGAAATCGGCAACGGGGTAAGCGCAGATGACTTATGGATACATGATGAAAAAGATTTTTACAAAGCACAAATCCTTTCCCGCATGTTTGATGACCCAGGAATAGAAGGGCATTTTCCAAGGCCATTCGGTGTTTTTTATCAAACCGAAAGAGCCTGCTACGAAGATTCTATGTCGATGCAAATTGAAGAAACTATTGCCACCAAAGGCAAAGGCGATCTTAATAAACTTTTGAGAGGAAGAGAAACGTGGACGATCAATTAAAAAAAATATTTAATGGCAGACACATATCATATCAAAATAAAAAAAGATTACGCTGTTGCGGTAATAGAGGATCTTCAAAAAATGGATGCTGTAGAATTGCTGCCTAATAATGAAAATGAATTTTTGATTCCGGATTGGCAAATAGAATTAGGCCGGGAAGAGATTAAGAAGATTTCTGAAAATCCTGCTTTATTAAGCGATTGGGAAAAAGCTAAACAAGAACTTAAGGTGTAATATTCTCAATGGCTTTTAAATCACTTATATCTAACAATGCAAAATCAGATATACAGGAGGCAATCTTTTGGTATAACGATCAGCAAGATGAATTGGGAAAGAAATTTTTGCAATTTGTTAATAAAAAAATAAGCGATCTCTGCATTACTCCTGGTATTGGAAGCATTCGTTATGACAATGTAAGATGCACAATGGTAAAAGCGTTTCCTTATATTATTCATTACACGATTAACAAGCAATCCAAACAAATTATTATTTTACGTGTATTACATGCTTTCAGGAAGCCAATATGGTAATTATTTAATTTCCCATTCATCCCATTAATCTAATAAATCATGGTTCAGACAATATTCTGCAATCTGCACAGCATTGGTAGCAGCGCCTTTACGTAGGTTATCACTAACTATCCAGCAGTTTAAAGTATTGGGTTGTGTTTCATCTCTTCTTATTCTTCCTACAAATGTTTCATCTTTTTCATGCGCAGTTAATGGCATAGGGTAGATAAAATTATCAATGTCATCCTGTACAATTATTCCGGGTGAGTTACTTAATATTTCTTTTACTTCATTTATTTCAAAATCATTTTCAAATTCAATATTTACACTTTCACTGTGCCCTCCCATTACAGGTATGCGAACACATGTTGCTGTTACCTTGATAGAATCATCACCAATAATTTTTTTTGTTTCATTTACCATTTTTATCTCTTCTTTGGTATAACCATTTTCCAAAAAAACATCAATTTGTGGAATAGCATTTAAATCAATCGGATATTTGTATGCCATCTCACCTTCAACATTATTTCTCTCATTTGTTAATTGGGTAACTGCCTTTACTCCTGTTCCTGTAACACTTTGATAGGTTGAGACAACCACTCTTTTTATTCTATACTTTTTATGAAGCGGATTTAAAACCAAAACCATTTGTATGGTGGAACAGTTAGGGTTGGCAATTATTTTATCTTCTTTGGTAAGAACATCAGCATTCACTTCGGGCACAACTAATTTTTTTGTGGCATCCATTCGCCATGCGGAGGAATTGTCAATAACGGTTATTCCTGCTGCTGCAAATTTTGGCGCAAGGTAAAGTGATGTGCCGCCGCCTGCTGAAAATAAAGCCAGTTGCGGTTTTGCTGCAATAGCATCTTCAGCAGAAATAACCTTTATTTTTTTACCTTTAAACTCAATTTCTTTCCCTACAGATTTTTGTGAAGCCACAGGTAATAATTCATCTACCGGAAAATTTCTTTCCTCCAGTATTTGCAACATTTTGCTTCCAACTAATCCGGTTGCACCAACGACAGCTATTTTCATTTCTAAAAAAATTAAGCTGCAATTTACAAAAACGTAATCAGCAAAAATTAATAATTGTTATTACAAATGATTTTTTAACTTGGAAGATAATTTCTGCAATGAGAAGATTTTTCCTGTTTACCCTCATCATAGTTTTTTTGATAGGTAATACACATGCGCAAATTGCCAACCGGTACGATATTGTGATTGATGAAATAATGGCTGACCCTACGCCACAGGTTGGGCTGCCAAATAATGAGTGGATAGAATTAAGAAACACTTCTGCCAATGCAATTAACCTTCAGGGTTTCAGGATTAGTGATCTTACAGGACAAAGCGGAGCAATGCCCTCCTATGTTTTAAAGCCCGATAGCTTTGTAATTGTATGCACCGGTTCAGCCGTTACTGCCATGTCAGCATTTGGTCCAACAATTTCAGTTACAAGTTTTCCGTCGCTTGATAATAATGGTGACCAGTTATCTCTTATCTCCGCACAGGGAAAAGTTATTCATGCTGTCAATTATAATATCAGCTGGTATCAAAATGAATTAAAAAAAGATGGCGGATGGACATTGGAAATGATAGACACTAAAAATCCCTGCAGTGGTTTTACCAACTGGAAAGCAAGTGTTGATGTGAAGGGAGGAACGCCGGGAAAAAACAATTCTGTTGATGCATCTAATACAGATAAAACGTCACCGAAATTATTACGGGCTTTTGCTGTTGATAATTTAAATATCACATTGGTTTTTGATGAGCCATTAGACAGTCTGAAAGCTGCTACTGCCACAAGTTACAGCATCAGTGATGGAATAGGAGTGCCTCAATCTGCAATAACTGTTTCTCCTGTTTTTGACCGGGTAAATCTTAAATTAAATACACCTTTGGCTGTTAATAAAGTTTACACCATTACAGCAAATAATGTAACTGATTGCGCAGGAAATATAATTGGTTTAAAAAATACAGCCGGGGTAGGGTTATCATCTGTTGCAGATAGCTTTGATATTGTTATTAATGAAATATTATTCAATCCAAATTCCGGTGGTGTTGATTATGTTGAGATATATAACCGCTCACAAAAAATAATTGATGCTAAGCAACTCTACATTGCTAACAGAAACAGCACGAATGTTATCAGCAGTATACAGCAATTAAGTACTGAAAGTATTTTACTATTTCCCAAAAATTTTTTAGTGATCACGGAAGACCCTCAAATTGTAATGCAGCAATATGTAACCACTAATCCTGATGCATTTTTGCAGGTAAGCAGTATGCCGTCATTTTCTGATGATAAGGGAGATGTGATTATTTTAAATGCACAGGGAAAAATTGTTGATGAAGTTATTTATTCAGATAAATGGCATTTCGCATTAATATCAAACACAGAAGGTGTTTCGCTGGAAAGAATAGATTACAATGCCGCTTCTGTTCAAAGTAATTTTCATTCTGCTGCAACATCAGTTGGATATGGTACGCCAGGTTACAAAAATTCTCAATTCAGGATTGATCAGCAGGTGCAGGGAGAAATAACAGTAATACCGGAAGTTTTTTCTCCTGATAATGACGGCATAGATGACTTTGCTACCATCAATTATAGTTTTCCTTCTCCCGGTTATGTAGCCAACATTACAATATTTGATGCTTCGGGAAGGCCTGTTCGTTATCTTGAAAAAAATGCTTTAAGTGGTATTAAAGGAAGCTATATTTGGGATGGGCTTGGAGAAAAGCAACAAAAACTTTCGCAGGGCATTTATATCATCTACACAGAGATCTTTAATACTGACGGAAAGAAAAAACAATTTAAGAATACAATTGTGTTGGCGAGAAGAGCTTAATACCGTATAATTTTTTTACATTTTTTTAAAAATATAAAGGCACAAAAATTGCATGAAAAATAGTGATTACCTATTATAGAAATGAAAGTGAAAAATAAAATTCTTCAGGCCGCATTTATATTTATAGCTGCAACAATAATTTTTGGATGTGCAAATACCCGGCATATAAAAAGTGATCAGCCTATAGACACTGCTAATGTGAAAAATATGATCGACTCACAGAGCTTTGTTTTTATACCACGATACGTAAATCCTATGAGCGGCAGGAAAAGATATTTAAGTTCCGGGTTTGAAATTTCAATTTCCAGAGATACAATAGTAAGTTACCTGCCCTTTTTTGGTCGCGGATATATAGCGCCTATAAGCCCTGCAGACGTTGACTTTGACTTTACCTCTACAAAATTTACATATACAATTACGCCTGCTAAAAGAGGATGGAATATTTCTATAAAACCAAAAGATCAAAGATATCTCCAGGAATTATACTTTAGAATTTATGATGACGCTTCCGCTTCGCTTAATATAACCAGTATTGACCGCAGCTCTATTTCGTATGATGGTTATATAACAGAAAGAAAACTATATAAAGAGCAGAAGAAGCAATAATATTCTCCCGATTGTAGTGATATTTACATAAGAAGTAAATTTATTTTTTAATACAAGATTTTGTAAATGAATATTGACTCTCTTTCACTGCTATGGCTACTGGTTATTTTTGCTGGGGCTGCAATTGCCATCTGGATCGCAGGGATAAAGTTAGCAGACACCACTGATGTGCTTGTTTCCCGTTTTGGATTTGGCGAGGCGATGGGTGGATTGATCATCCTGGCCATCGTCACCAACCTGCCTGAGATAGCGATAGTAATAGGCGCTTCGCTTCAGCATAAAATGGGAATAGCAATTGGGAATATTCTGGGTGGTATCGCTCTCCAGACTGTTGTGCTGGTTGTGCTGGATAGATTCGGCTTGGGAAAATCCAGCAGTCTTACTTACAAAGCATCATCACTTGTGCTTGTATTGGAAGGAACGCTTGTGATAGCAGTTCTGGCATTAGTGATTGCGGGGCATGAGCTTCCTGCAAAAATTATTTTCTGGAGAATTACTCCTCCGGGTTTGCTGATATTTATTTTCTGGGCTATCGGAATTCTGCTCATCGCAAAGGCACGAACAAAATTGCCATGGATTGCGAATTTCAAAGTGCTGGGCGGACAAACAGAACCGCATGGACATTCACGTAAGAAAAAAGATGAGCAGGCAAAAATAAAGCACACTACTACTTCCACAATCATTATCATATTTACTATCAGCTCAATTGTAACGCTTATAGCCGGGGTGGCATTGGAAAGATCGGGCGATGCCATTGCAACACATATAGGAATGGGAGGAGTTCTTTTTGGTGCAACGGTTCTTGCAGCAGCAACTTCATTACCCGAAATATCTACCGGCCTTGCATCCATAAAGCTGAAAGATTACCAGATGGCAGTGAGTGATATTTTTGGAGGAAATGCTTTTTTACCGGTGCTGTTTTTATTTGCCACTTTATTTTCAGGACAGGCAGTGTTGCCCGAAGCACAGAAAACTGATATTTATTTAACAGGCCTGGCGATGCTGTTAACCATAGTGTACATCTGGGGGCTTTTATTTCGCCCAAGAAAACAGATCGTTGGTCTTGGTGTTGATTCTTTAATTGTATTGGTGCTTTATATTTTCGGAATTGCCGGCTTGTTTATGATCTCCTGATA
>JADGPX010000006.1 GCA_017882215.1 Chitinophagaceae bacterium
AAAGGATTATGTAGCCGGCAGATGAATTGCTATTAAGCTTCAGTGGCGTCGCACTCTTCTACAGCGGTTATATACTGAGCCTTAAATTTGCCTGTGTAATTGCAAACCTTATATATATTATTTGTAATGCTCAATGTTGCTATACTTAAAGTGTGACACAATCCCGAAACTTCGGGACTTAAAAAGCTGGTTCAAAAAAAATTTTTCTTACAACGCCGGCCTCAAATTCCTGTTCCTCAATTAACCAAAATTAGCGAATTATCCTTAATAATATGATACAGCCGGATGCAGAGGGCATGAAACAACATTTTTGCATGCGCATTACGCTCAATGTAATAAGTGGCTTTATCCAGCTCGGTTATAATTGCCTGCTGCGCAGAAAGACTGCAAAGCTTATTTAAACGGAGGGCAAAATCTTTTTCTTTTTCGGGCATGTTACTGAGCGGAATGCTGAGGCTTGTGCTTTCTTCAATAAACCTGACCCTTACTGCCTGCTCCAGTAAATGAATAAAGTATCGTAGAAATTGTTTTTGCTTTTCCCTGCCCAGTTTGCTTATTTCATCAATCCATTTTATCTGGGCAATGGTATTATTTTTTGCAATTGCATTCAGCCATTCTCTTAACATGCTTTGCCAATCTTCTTCGGCGTGTTGCAGCATTTGCAGAGACTCGCGGTAATTGCCTGCACAAACACCGGCTATTTGTCTTGCTTTATTATTTTCAACGTTTCCTCTTGTTATCAATGCCTCTTCAATTTCTTCATCGGTTAATGCAGGAATTTTTACGAGTTGTGTTCTTGATAAAATAGTGGGAAGAATAGCGCTTTCATCTTCTGCAACAAAAATGAATAAGGTATTCGGTGGTGGCTCTTCAATTAATTTTAAAAGCTTGTTGCCTTCTTTGCCCAAAAATTCCGGCATCCACATGATAAGAATTTTGTATTGGCTTTCAAAACCTTTTAAATTTAATTTGTGGTTGATGTCTTCCACTTCGGCGGAGGTAATATTTCCCTGCTTGTTTTCTGCGCCGATAAATTGAAGCCAGTCATATACATTGCCGTAGGGAAAGCCGGAAATAAATTCTCTCCATTCATTGATGTAATCAGTGCTTTTTGGTTTGTCGCCGGGTTTTCTTGTAATTATGGGATAAGAAAAATGTATATCAGGATGAACGAGTTTATCTGCCTTAATGCAGGCGGGGCAAATGCCACAGGAATCTCCCTCACCCCGGCCCTCTCCACGGAGTGGAGAGGGAGAAGCCTCAACTTCTTCAAAGAGTGAAGACTCATTTTTTTTACTTTCTTTCGCTGAATTACAAACGATGTATTGGGCAAAAGCAATAGCAAGTGATAATGCTCCGCTACCTTCTTTGCCCAAAAATAATAGGGCATGGCTTAAACGGTTTTGCTGAACCATTTGCACCAGTTGTTCTTTTACAGTCTGCTGACCGATTATGTCTTTGAATTGCATGGATGCAAATATAAAACCTCACCTAATCCTCTCCAAAGGAAAGGACTAAAGTAAATGAATTAGTGAATAAGTTTAATTGAGATACTTTGTAATCTCTTCGCTCATAGGCTTAACCTTACTATCGAACTTGGTAATCAACACCCCATTTTCGTCTAACAAAAACTTGGTAAAGTTCCATTTTATTTCTGCGTCCAATACGCCATTCTCGTCTTTATGAGTGAGCCATTTAAAGATTGGTGCAATATCATCTCCTTTAACTGAAACCTTTGCTGCCATTGGAAAAGTAACGCCATAATTCTTTTTACAGAATTCTTTTATCTCAGTATTGGTGCCGGGTTCCTGTCCTCCAAAATTATTTGCAGGAAATCCAACTATCACTAATTTATCACTGTACTGAGTGTACAGCTTTTGCAGATCTTCATATTGGGGAGTATACCCACATTTGGAAGCTGTGTTAACCACTAAGATTTTCTTTCCCTTAAATTGTTTAAAGTTTATGGTGCCGCCATCCAGGCTTTCAACTTTAAACTTAAAGATGGAATTTGTTTTTTTCTCAGGAGAAAAGAATGATGTAAATAAAATGACACTTGCTATTAAAAGTATTTTTTGCATAAAATTTATTTAATGTAAAATTATAAGAAATGAGGCTTAGAAATGAATATTTTTATTTAGTGGCAAATGCCAGCGTTGCAATGCTAAGCTTTGTTTCTTCAATCTTTAATATTTCTGCACCGCAGGCATCTAAAGTTGCACCTGTAGTAACAACGTCATCTACGAGCAATATATGTTTGCCTTTAATTTCCTGCGCATTATTTATTTCGAAGCTGCCTTCAACATTTTCCCATCGTTCAGTCCGGTGCTTTTTAGTTTGTGTTTCGGTGAAACGTTTTCTTACAACATTGTTTTTTATTACCGGTACATCCATTACTTCAGACATGCCATTGCATAAGATAGTTGCCTGGTTATAACCTCTTTTAAATTCTTTATCGGCAAATAATGGCAAGGGAACCAGTGCATCAATTTTAGTAAAGCGGTTATTGCTCAATAAGCTGCTGCCCATTATAGCGCCAAGATATAAACCAACATTTTTATTGCTTTTATATTTAAATTCATGAATAAGAGTTTGTATTAATGTTCCCTTTGCAAAATAAAACTCGCTCATTGCCGCTGTTAAAGCTAACCTTCCCCAAAATATTTTTTCCACAGGATTATTAGCATGCATGGCAAAGTTTGTATGCGGCAATTCATTTACGCAGTGGTGGCAGAGAAGATTATCATCTTCCACCAGATCACTGCCGCAACCGGTGCAAACATGAGGGTAGAAAAGATGAACTAATGGAGATAATATATTTGATCTAAAGTTCAATGGGTAACTATTTTAGAATAAATATTGATATAGTTCTTCCACTTTTCCTAACGCTACTACTTCAATACCTTGCCTGCCTGCCGGCAGGTTTAATTTTTGTTTGCCTAAACCTTTAGTGTTGTATTTGCTTACAATGATCTTTTCAAAACCAAGTTTTTCAGCTTCCGCAATTCGTTGCTCTATTCTGTTTACTGCTCTTATTTCTCCGCTTAATCCTACCTCACCCGCAAAGCAAATGTGCAATGGAAGTGATACGTCTTCATAAGAGGAAAGTAATGCGCTAAGCACAGCAAGATCTATCGAAGGATCTTCAACCTTTAATCCGCCGGCAATATTTATAAAAACATCTTTAACTCCAAAATGAAATCCACCCCTTTTTTCAAGCACTGCCAGTAAGAGTTGTAATCTTCTCAGATCAAAACCGGTATTGGTTCGCTGAGGCATGCCATATACACTTTGTGTTACCAATGCCTGCACTTCGATTAATAAAGGACGAATCCCTTCGATTGTTGCAGCAATAGCAACACCACTTAACTGATCTTCTTTTTGAGTAATGAGAATTTCAGATGGATTGCTTACTTCTCTCATTCCATTACCTGTCATTTCATAAATACCTAATTCTGCAGTTGAGCCAAATCTGTTTTTAAGTGTTCGTAAAATGCGGTAAGCATAATTCCTGTCGCCTTCAAACTGAAGAACAGTATCAACCATATGTTCTAAAATTTTTGGTCCGGCAATGCTGCCATCTTTAGTTATATGTCCTATTAAAAAAACCGGAGTATGTGTTTCCTTGGCAAACTTTTGAAATTCTGCTGCACATTCCCTTATCTGCGACACACTGCCGGGAGAAGATTCTACATACTGCGATTGCATCGTTTGAATAGAATCAACAATAACCAGTTGCGGCTTTAATTTTTTTATTTCCTGAAAGATGGTTGAAGTATTTGTTTCGGTAAGCAGGTAAAAATTTTCATTTTGAACTTTTAATCTGTCTGCCCGCATTTTAATTTGCTGCTCGCTTTCTTCCCCGCTTATGTAAAGTGAAACAATATTATTAAGGTGTAATGCATCCTGCAGGAACAAAGTTGATTTACCAATACCAGGCTCGCCGGCAATAAGCACTATGCTTCCGGCAACTATACCGCCACCTAAAACACGGTTAAGTTCTGCATCTTTGGTTATAATTCTTTTTTCTTCTCCGCTGGTGATCTCACTTAAAGAAATTGTTTTTAATCTTTTATCTGTTCCTGCAAATTCCTTCCAGTCATTTTCTTTTTTATCCTTGTCTTTATGAATCACTTCTTCCACAAAAACATTCCATTGATTGCACGAAGGACATTTGCCCAGCCACTTCGCACTTTCGTATCCACAGTTCTGGCAAAAAAAAGCTGTCTTTGTTTTACTCATTTGTCTTTTAATGTAAGCGTAAATTAAAGAATGTTTTGTTGAAGAATTAAAAAACAGGATTGGGTTTTTAATTATGATCCCTCTAAGAACGATATGAATTTTAAAGAAAAATTTCTAAAGCTGTTGCAGGATGTTATAGGTAAACAATTTCTTATTTACAAAAATTATAAGTTGATATAAAAATATAGATCGCCTAATCTCTTTTTTATCTAAAGCAAAAGGGTCAGTATTTCTACTGACCCTTTATACTTACTAACCCATTAAATTCTATTGCTAAATTACAAATTGCAAACACATAAACAAATTAATTTTTAGGATTGTGAATAAATTTTCTGATTCTCTAAAATTTTTCCTGCAGGGTATGATTAAAAATATCCTTTGGTTATCAACTACTTATATTTTATTATAGAGTTATTTAAAGAAAAAATCAAACCATAATTTAAAATATATTTAGTTTATATAATAAACTAATTTATGTTTGTGACAAATTTATAATGATGAACAAGCTTTTCTTCCTTTTGTTATTAATTAATTATTCAGCGCAAGGACAAACAAATATTTCAGGAAAAATTCTTGATAATAAAAATAAACCTCTTTTAGGCATTAGTATCAGTTTAAAAAATACTTATGACGGAACAACTACAGATTCATCAGGAAATTATTCATTTATTACCGAAGAGAAAGGTGAGCAAACTTTAGAAGCGTCAGCAACAGGCTACAAACCCTTTGAACAAAAAATTAATTTAACCGGAATTCCTGTAACAGTAAATATTTCTTTAAAAGAACTTGTTACAGAATTAAAAGCCGTGGTTATAAGTGCTGGTACATTTGAAGCAAGTGATCAAAAGAAAACTACAGTTTTAAATCCCATCGATATTGTTACTACTGCCAGCGCTAATGCAGATATAACGGCTGCGATAAAAACTTTACCGGGAACACAACAGGTTGGTGAGACCGAAGGGCTATTTGTTAGAGGTGGAACAGCAAACGAAAGCAAAACATTTATTGACGGCACTTTGGTAAATAATTTTTATTACAGCAGTGAGCCAGGTCTTGCACAACGTGGCAGATTTAACCCTTTTATTTTTAAAGGAACCATTTTTAGTGCAGGAGGATATTCAGCTTTGTACGGGCAGGCATTATCATCTGCATTAATTTTAGAATCTATCGACCTGCCTCAGCAAAGTTCTGCAGATCTCGCTGTTTCTTATTTATCAGTTGGTGCAGGATTACAGCAATTAGCTAAAAATAAAAAATCTTCATGGGGAATCTCATATGACTATACAGATCTAAGACTTGCTTATAAATTGATAAAGCAAAAACCAGATTATTTTAATATTCCTGTGTTACATAATGCAGATGCCAATTTCAGAATTAAAACATCTAAAACAGGGATGCTTAAATATTATGGAACATTCAGCGCCACCAAAGTAGGTTTCAGGTATGCAGATATGGATTCGCTGGGAATGAAAGATGCTTTTAAACTCAAAAATTTAAACATTTATCAAAATTTATCATGGAAAGAAAAAATAGGTATGGGCTGGAGGATGACAGCAGGATTTTCTTTCAGTACAAATAAAGATAACATTAGCAATGAGTTTCAAAATGAAAATAATGAGAAGCAAATTGTAACTAATCCTGGTTTGTTTGCATTCAAAAATTTTGATGTAATGACATATGGAAGTTATGTAAACGGGAAAATCGTCATAGAAAAAAAGCTTAAAGGATTAAGTGCTCTTCGCTTTGGAAGTGAATATAATTATAGCAATGATAAAACTGATTTTACTTTATATAATGGAAATAAAAGTACAGAGACTGTAAGGGAAAATTTGTTATCAGGCTTTGCTGAGACAGATATTTATATAACCAACGATATTGCTGCCAAGATTGGCACAAGAGCAGAGCATTCATCATTGCTTGATAAATGGAATATAGCTCCGCGAATTTCTTTAGCGTATAAATTTGCTGATAACAGCCAGGCATCGGTTGCTTATGGAATTTTTTACCAGGATCCTGAAAAAAAATATTTGCCTTCTTTGAATACACTTGATTTTTCAAAAGCCACTCATTACATAGCGCAATATCAAAAGTTAAATAATAATCGAACTTTCCGGGCAGAACTTTTTTATAAAAAATACCAGGATCTTTTTAAAACCTCAACCTCCATAGGGCAGGAAATAGCAGTAAACAACAATGGTTATGGAGATGCAAAAGGTTTTGAATTTTTTTGGAGGGATAAAAAAACAATTAAGAATGTTGATTATTGGGTCTCTTATTCTTACCTGGATACTAAAAGAGATTTTTTAAATTATCCATCCTTAATGGAGCCCTCATTTGCTGCAAAGCATACCGCATCGCTTGTTGTAAAAAGATTTGTAACAAAACTTAAAACAGAGTTTAATGGTTCTTACACATTTGCTACCGGCAGGCCTTACTATAATATTCGCTATGATAATGCTGCTAATAACTATAAAATTTTTGACGCAGGTAAAACCAAAGATTACAACAGCCTTAGTTTTAGCGTGAACTACTTACCTAATATCGGCAAAACCAACGCAAGTAAGTTTACTGTTATAGTTTTTTCTATTACGAATGTATTAGGCAGTAACAATATCTACACTTATAATTATTCTTATAATGGCTTAAATAAACAGCCCGTAACACCACCGGCAAAAAGATTTTATTACCTGGGATGCTTTATCAGCTTCGGAATTGACAGAACAGAAAATACTATTAATAATTTAATCTTATAAAATTATAATCATGGAAAATAAAGACTCTAAATTATGGGAGCTGGCACAAAAAAGGGCAAGCTTTAAACATCATTTGACAGTGTATATTATTATGAATATATTTTTTTGGCTGATTTGGTACTTTACCGGTCAAAATTATTCCGGACGAATGAGGTTCCCATGGCCTGTATGGCCTATGGCAGGCTGGGGTATCGGGCTGTTGTTTCATTATATGGGAGCTTATGTTTATCCAAAAAGTAATTCAGTGGAAAGAGAATACCAGAAATTAAAAAACAAACAATTATAATTCAAATAAATAAAAATTAAAAAATGAAAAAGACAATTTTATCAGCAACTATTATCTGTTTATGCATAACAGCATTCGCTCAAAGTGATAAATATGCCGGAGCAATGAAGAAAAATATAAGCATGCTCGATTCTGCAATGCAAAAAGGAAATGCCAAAGAGCTTGCAAACAATTTTGAAAGAATTGGTGATGCAGAAAAATCGCAGTGGCTGCCTTATTATTATGCCGCTTATTGCAATGTAATAAGTACATATACAGAAAAAGACAAAACAAAGAATGACGCTATTGCAGATAAAGCCGAAGAATTAATAATAAAAGCAGAAGGGCTTGCAGGCAAAGAAAATTCTGAAATTGCAGTGATAAAAAGTATGATTGCATCTGCTCACATGATGGTTGATCCTCAAAGCAGGTATATGCAATATGGCGCAACATCCGCTTCTAATATTGAAAAAGCAAAAGCATTGGATCCTTCAAATCCACGTCCTGTTTACCTGGAAGGTCAGGCAAAACTTTATACCCCTGAAGCATTTGGCGGCGGTAAAGATGTGGCAAAACCATTGTTTGAAAAAGCGCTTGCTATGTTTGATGCTTTTAAGCCTGCAAGTGAATTACATCCAACATGGGGAAAGTCTGCAACACAATATTTTTTAGCACAGGCAAGTAAATAATTCTATATGAATGAAAATGAAAAAATAATGACAGAGGCAGAAAGCCTTTCCATTATTTCCGGTATGATAAACCGTGCAAGAAACCGCTTTAGCGAAACAGGAACATTGTATTTACTTTGGGGCTGGGTGATTTTAGTTTGCTGCATATCGCAGTTTGTATTGATATATTTTTTAAAATACCCCAAAGGTTACCAGGTTTGGTTTTTAACATGGCTTGCTGTTATCTATCAATTTATATACCTGGCAAAAATTAAAAAAAGAAGAACTGCAAAAACATATACTGATGAAATTGCGGGTTTTGTGTGGTTCACTTTTATGATATGCGGCGTTATAATGGTATTCATCTTAATACAATTAAAAGCGTACGAAAGCATTAACCCATTGATATTGGTATTATATGGTATGCCTACTTTTTTATCAGGAATAATCTTAAAATTTAAACCACTTGTAACTGGAGGAATAATTTGCTGGTTGCTTGCAATTTTATCTCCTTTTATTAATTACGAATACCAATTGTTATTATTAGCCTGTGCCGTAATTGCGGCGTGGATAATTCCCGGTTATTTATTAAGAGCAAAATTTAAAAAAGAAAATTAATAATTATGGAAGAAGAAAAATTTTCTGAGAAAGAAAGCCTCAAGCTTATTACAGAAATGATACAGAAAGCAAAACATAGCTTTCATGAGAACGGTACCAGTGCTATTTTGTGGGGAAGTGTTATAGGCATTGCAGGGCTCGTAAATTTTGCAGAGTTGTATTGGCACTTTTACATTGGTTTTGATGTTTGGTTAATAGTTATGGCTGCAATTATTCCGCAGGTATTTATTTCAATAAGGAAAAGTAAACAGAAGCAGGTAGTAACACATATTGAAGGGGTAATGGATACCATCTGGATAGTATATGGCATCAGCATTTTTGCCCTGATGTTTTATTTTAATATTGTGCCTGGAGTTACGGATAAATTTGTTGCATTGGAAGGAACTTCTATCATTCAAACTAACGCAAATGGAACTACGCAGCCATTTCACTTTTTCCCTTTAAGCTATGGCTCATTACTGCTAATGTTGTATGCAATTCCAACACTAACAACAGGAATTGTACACAAGTTTAAACCCATGTTTTGGGCAGCCATTTTATGTTATATATTTTTCATTATTTCATGCTTTACATCTACTGCTTATGATATGCTGTTGAACGGTTTGGCAGGAATTTTTAACTGGTTCATTCCGGGATTGATATTAAGAAGAAAATTTTACGGACAGAAAAAAGCAGTTAATGTTTAAAGAACTTGATCCCATATTGCATGCACCTTTGCGGCTGGCTGTTATCAGTTTACTTTTAAGTGTAAAGGAAGCAGAATTTACTTTTATTAAGGAGAAAACAAATTCCACTGCCGGTAATTTAAGTGTACAGATAAGTAAACTTAAAGAGGCTGCTTATATTGATGTAACCAAACAATTTAGAAACAATTATCCGCTTACAATTTGTAAGATAACACCTAAAGGAGTTGATGCTTTTGAAAATTATGTAAAGGCTTTACAAAGTTATATGCACCTCAATAATTAACATGGATACAACTTTATGTAACTGATAACTCATTACCGGTAACTTGTTCCTTATGCCTTAACTTTCTTCTACTATTTTTTCATCCACTGCATTGGCAACAATAGCTGCACTTACTTTTTTAAGAGGATTTTTTCTATTCTCTTCAAAAGTTTTCCTGTTGTTAATAATATCTATACATGTAAAAATTGCGGCTCTAAAAGAACCTTCATCAGCCTGATTTTTTCCTGCAATATCAAATGCAGTTCCATGATCGGGGCTTGTTCTTATACCCGCAATTCCGGCAGTGTAATTAACACCTTCACCAATTGATAATGATTTAAAAGGTATCAATCCCTGGTCGTGGTACATGGCTAAAACGGCATCAAATTTTTCATACTGTGCCCTGGCAAAAAATGCATCGGCGCTAAAAGGTCCCATTACAAGCATATTGCGTTGCTTGGCATCTTTAACAGCAGGCTTAATAATTTCTTCCTCTTCCTTACCTATCAAACCTTCATCACCGGCATGCGGATTTAATCCCAATACGGCGATCTTTGGTTTATCTATTCCAAAATCCTGTTGCAGACTTGCATGCAGAATATGCAGCTTACTGGTAATATTTTCTCTTGTAATATATTGGGCTATATCTTTTACCGGCACATGTTCAGTAACTAATCCTACTTTTAAATTTTCGGCGGTTAGCAACATCACTACATCTTTTACGCCGAAGAAATTTTTTAAAAACGGAGTATGACCTGTATGATTAAATTCAGCGCTTTGTATATTTTTTTTATGGATAGGCGCTGTAACCAATCCATGAATTTTATTTTCTTTTAAGGCTTGTGCAGCAGCCAATAAACTTTTTATAGCATACTTTCCACCGATTTCATTCATTACTCCCGGCGTTATTGAAACTTCTTCTTCCCAGCAATTGTATACATTTGCCTGTTTATGATTAACTCTTGAAAGCTCTTTAATGCTCATGAAATTGAATACTATTTCCGGCACACTTTTCCTGTAAAAATTAATCACCTTATTACTGGCAAACACCACAGGGGTACATATTTCCAATATCCTGGCATCTGATAAAGTTTTAATAATAAGTTCGGCGCCTACACCATTTACATCGCCGCATGTAAAACCGATTATTGGTTTATGTTCAGAAATACCTGGGTTCATTTTATACAATATTTTTCTGTTGCAAGGTAATAATTATAACCGCTCTAATAACAGCTGTCTTAAAACTGAAATCTGCTGACGAAGTAATTTGTAATTTGCAGGAAGCATGTATATACTAAAAAAATCACTTGGTCAGCATTTTTTAAAAGATGAGAATATCATAAAAAAAATTGTAAATGCCTTACAGCAGAATACTTTCAAAAACCTTTTGGAAGTTGGACCCGGTGGCGGAGCATTAACAAAATACCTGTTACAAATTCCGGGTATAAACTTTAAGGCTGTAGAGTTAGATGCTGAGAAAGTTGATTTCCTGCTTGAAAAATACCCGGCATTAAAAGATAAAATTATTCATAAAAGTTTTTTACAGATCGACCGGCCTTTTGATGAACCATTTACTGTCATCGGCAATTTTCCTTATAACATCTCTACACAAATTCTTTTTAAAATTTTAGAATGGAAAGAATATGTGCCATGTGTGATCGGTATGTTCCAAAAAGAAGTAGCACAAAGGGCTGCGACTAAGGAAGGCAGTAAAATTTATGGTGTGCTAAGTGTATTGATACAATATCATTATGACGTGGAGTATTTATTTGATGTAGGTAATGAATGTTTTACTCCGCAGCCAAAAGTAAAAAGCGGGGTTATCAGGTTAACGTCGGTAAAAGAAAAACTTCCGGTTAAAAGTGAAAGAGCCTTTTGGGTATTGGTAAAAACAGCATTTAACCAGCGCAGGAAGACAATGCGCAACGCAGTTAAAAGTTTATTTACACAGGAAATATTGCAGGATGAATTATTTGCAAGGCGGGCTGAAACATTGAGCATAAAAGAATTTGCTGATTTAACCTTCAGGATGAACGGAGGATGAATCAACAGAACAAGCTGCATATTTAGCATGCTTTATTCGTATTTTTGGTAATAGATTTTCAATTTATTATGGCATATACTCCCACTAATAATGTTCGGATAGTTACGGCGGCTTCTTTGTTTGACGGGCATGATGCGGCAATAAATATTATGCGCCGGATAATGCAAAGCAAAGGCGCAGAAATAATTCATCTTGGTCACAACCGAAGTGTTGCAGAAATTGTTGAATGTGCTATTGAAGAAGATGTGCAGGGCATTGCAATTACAAGTTACCAGGGCGGGCATGTGGAGTTTTTTAAATACATGAAAGACCTGCTGAATGAAAATGGTTGTGGTCATATAAAGATATTCGGCGGCGGCGGCGGAACAATCTTGCCGAGCGAAATTGAAGAGCTTCATAAATATGGTATCACCAGAATTTATTCTCCTGATGATGGGAGAAAGATGGGATTGGAAGGGATGATTGAAGATGTAGTAAAGCAATGTTGCCTCCCCCTAACCCCCTCCGGTGGAGGGGGAACAGCGAGTCTTCTAACTTCTTTGAGTAATAGGAAAAAAGGCAACGGCAATGGACATTTTGCTTTAGGAGAATGGCGGGATATTAAAAAAATTGCGAGGGAAATAACAAATGCGGAGAATGGAATATTTGCTCCATCGAATGGGAAAAAATATAATGGTAGTTCAATTACTGTTGATCAGTTTAAAGCAGACCCATTGATATATTCAAAATTAAAAGAGTTTGCATTAACACACAGAAAAGAAAGCACAACTGCAGAAACCATTTTGTGGAATGCTTTAAGAGGGAAAAAAGAAGGATATAAATTCAGAAGGCAACATATTATTGGTTCTTATATAGCAGATTTTGTTTGCCTTAAAAAGGGATTAATAATAGAATTAGATGGTAATCATCATCAACTTCCTGAAATGAAAATCAATGATGAAGAAAGAACAAAATCTCTTAATCAATTTGGCTTTGAGGTTTTAAGATTTAGCAACAATGAAATATTGCATGATATAGACAATGTCATAAAGAAAATTCATGATAAGCTAGAGCATTTAGATGAGAAAAAATTATATGATGAAAATATTGAGAAAGTGCATGGCTCCCCCTCCACCGGAGGGGGTCGGGAGGAGGCTCCCGTTCTTGGTATTACAGGAACCGGCGGTGCAGGAAAATCTTCTATTACTGATGAGATCGTTAGAAGATTTTTGAATACTTATGCGGATAAAACAATTGCAGTTATTTCAGTTGATCCTTCAAAGAAGAAAACAGGTGGAGCATTGTTGGGGGATAGAATAAGAATGAATTCCATTCACAGTCCAAGAGCTTATATGCGAAGCCTTGCTACAAGAGAAAGTGATAAAGCATTGAGTGAGTATGTACAGGAAGCAATTGATATTTGTAAAGAAGCAAAGTATGATCTTATTATTTTAGAAAGTGCGGGTGTGGGACAAAGTGATGCTTCTATTTTGGATTATTGTGATGTGAGCATGTATGTGATGACGCCGGAATATGGTGCTGCATCTCAATTAGAAAAAATAAATATGCTTGATTATGCGGACATTGTTTGCCTAAACAAATTCGATAAGGCAGGCGCATTGGATGCGTTGCATGATGTGAAGAAACAATACAAGCGTAACAACAATTTATGGACAGTAAAAGATGATGAGTTACCTGTTGTTGGTACTATCGCTTCACAATTTAATGATGCAGGTATAAATGAATTGTTCGAAAGACTAATGGAAAAAGTAGCGGCTAAAACAGGAATTAAATTCGCTGGAGAAATTGAACATCATGCTCACACTAAAGACACTACAAGTCAAACACACATCATCCCCGCAAAACGGGTAAGATACCTGGCAGAAATTTCCGAAGAGATTGCCAATTACAATAAACTTACAAATGAGCAGTCCGGGATTGCAAGTAAACTTTATCAAATAAATGGAGTAATAGAAATTCTAAAAGAATCTCAATCTCCCTCTCTTTTGGAGAGGGAGGCAGAGGGTGAGGTCATGAAGGCGAAAGAAAAATATGAGAAATTATTATTTCCTCTCTGCAAAAAATTATTAGATGAATGGGAAGAAACAAAAAGCCGTTATAAAAAAGAATTTTTTGAGTATGATGTAAGAGGAAAGATCATAAAGCAACCTTTATATTTTGAGTCATTATCACATACAAAAATTCCAAAGATCGCTGTCCCCCGTTTTAAAGATTGGGGAGATATTTTAAAATGGAGATTACAGGAAAATTTTCCGGGCAAGTTTCCATACACTGCAGGAGTGTTTCCTTTAAAGCGGCAGGAAGAAGACCCAACAAGAATGTTTGCAGGTGAGGGTGGACCGGAAAGAACCAACAGGCGATTTCATTATGTAAGCCTGGGGCAGCCTGCAAAGCGCCTCAGCACTGCATTTGATTCAGTTACATTATATGGCGAAGATCCTGATTCCCGTCCTGATATTTATGGAAAAGTTGGTAATAGTGGTGTTAGCATTGCAACTGTTGATGATGCAAAAAAATTGTATAGCGGCTTTGATCTGTGTGATCCTAAAACTTCCGTAAGTATGACCATTAATGGTCCTGCACCAATGATACTTGCTTTCTTTTTAAATGCTGCAATTGATCAGCAATGCGAAAAATATATCAGAAAAAACAGCCCCTCTCTAACTCTCCCCGAAGGGAAGAGGACAACATCTCAATATTTAGGAGAACTTCCTTCAGGAAATGATGGTTTAGGTTTAATGCTATTAGGAGTGAGTGGCGCTGATGTTTTATCAAAGGAAGTTTATGAGCAGATAAAATCAAAAGCTTTATCAACTGTTCGTGGTACTGTGCAGGCAGATATTTTAAAAGAAGACCAGGCACAAAACACCTGTATTTTTTCTACAGAGTTTGCATTAAAACTAATGGGTGATGTGCAGCAATATTTTATTGATAAAAAAGTAAGAAATTTTTATTCGGTTTCAATAAGCGGCTATCACATTGCTGAAGCCGGCGCCAATCCAATTACACAGCTTGCCTTCACATTAGCAAACGGTTTTACTTATGTAGAATATTATTTAAGCCGCGGAATGAACGTTGATGATTTTGCGCCTAATCTTTCTTTTTTCTTTAGCAACGGTATGGATCCTGAATATAGTGTAATTGGTCGTGTGGCAAGAAGGATATGGGCAAAAGCTATGAAGCATAAATACAATGCAAACAAACGCGGCCAAATGTTGAAGTATCACATTCAAACAAGTGGTCGCAGCCTGCATGCGCAGGAGATTGATTTCAATGATATAAGAACAACCCTGCAGGCATTGTACGCTATTTATGATAACTGCAATAGTCTTCATACAAATGCTTATGATGAAGCGATAACAACTCCAACTGAAGAAAGTGTACGCAGGGCAATGGCGATACAATTAATTATTAATCGTGAATTGGGCACAGCAAAAAACGAAAATCCAAACCAGGGAAGTTTTTTAATTGAAGAACTGACTGATCTTGTTGAACAGGCTGTGATGGCTGAGTTTGAAAGAATATCAGAACGTGGTGGCGTACTCGGTGCAATGGAAAGAATGTATCAGCGAAATAAAATCCAGGAAGAAAGTTTGTATTATGAAACCTTAAAGCACACCGGTGAATTTCCCATTGTTGGTGTAAATACTTTTTTAAATAAAGCAGGATCACCAACTATCTTACCGCAGGAAGTTATTAGAAGTACAACTGAAGAAAAAGAATTCCAGATAAGCACTTTAAAATCTTTTAAAGAAAGACATAAAAATAAAAGTGAGAAAATGCTTAAGCGTTTGCAGCAGGTAGCCATCAAAAATGGTAATTTATTTGAAGAACTTATGGAAACAGTTAAGTATTGTTCTCTTGGGCAAATCACTCATGCTTTGTATGAAGTAGGAGGACAGTACAGGAGAAATATGTAATGTGCAAATATGCAAATGAGAAAATGTGCAGATTTAAAAAAAATATAAATGCGAATATTTAGATATCTTTTACTCTTTTTATTTTTTTCCTGTTCCACCAGCAAATACGCAAGCACCAATAAAAGTTATAAGAAACAGGTTAAAGCATTTGCGAAAATACTTCGTCAAACTCCCTTAAAGGATTCTATTGCAACATCATCTGAATGGGTTGGTACTACCAATATGGGAATGCGTAAACCCAATTTTGTTATCATACATCATACGGAGCAAAACAGTTGTGAGCAAACCTTACAGACATTCACTCTTCCACGAACACAGGTAAGCGCTCATTATGTAATTTGTAAAGATGGCACCATACATCACATGCTTAATGACTATTTACGGGCATGGCATGCAGGTAACAGCAGGTGGGGAAATTTAACGGATGTAAATTCATCATCAATAGGAATTGAAATAGATAATAACGGCTTTGAGGTTTTTACAGAGCAACAGATAAACAGTTTATTGATATTACTCGGCGTTCTTAAAAAAAATTATTCTATACCGGCTGCCAATTTTATTGGTCATGCTGATATTACACCCACCCGAAAAAATGATCCTAATGTAAATTTTCCGTGGAAACAATTAGCGGACAAAGGTTTTGGTTTATGGTATGGGGATACTTCCAAAGTTACTCTTCCGCAAAACTTCAGCAGCCTGCAGGCATTGCGTATTATTGGCTATGATATAAGAGATACATCTGCAGCTATAGAAGCTTTTAAACGCCATTTTGAACAACAGGATAAAAGCAAAACACTTACTGAAGCCGATAAAAAAATATTATTCGATCTCAGTAAAAAATACCAATAAAAAGCCGGCTTTAACCGGCTGTTTTATTGAAAAAGAAAATTTTTTAGTCGTGTTCAAAATGAACACAGGCATGATACCGGTAAAGAAAGCGAAGCAGATGATAAAGTCTTCCTAAAACAAGAGGAAAACACAGCCAACAACACAGAAACTATGAACGCTACACCCGATGAATAAGAGTTCTATCTGCTTAAAAATTCTCTTATCAAAATAAATAATTCCTGTGGCTCTTCCACCTGCGGATTATGTCCTGAATTTTCAAACATTACAAACTTAGCCTGCGGACAATACTCTTTGTATTTAACCATCATTTTAGGAACCGCCACACGATCATATCTTCCACCATAAATTAAAACAGGCATAGTAAGTTTTTTAAGATCTTTCCTGAAATCAAAATTGCCTATATCACTTCCTACAATAAAGTCACCATCTTTACCAACCATCTGGTAATACAGTTTTGAATTAAATGCATTTGGATATGGCATTCTTTTTATGTTTGAACGGCTCACAAAATTTTCAGGATTGTAGGCATACAAAAATCCGTATGGAACTTTGCCATAAATCTCCTGGTGCTTAGCATCGCTTGATACAGCGCCTGTTTCACGTATCTTCATTAACTCTTCCCATACCTCAGGATAATTTTCTTTTATTTCATGATTGCTGTTATCATCATTTTCCTGCCACATAATAAAGCTGTGAAATGTATTGGCTAAAATAAGATGACTTACATGCGATGGATATTTAAGCGCATAACCCTGCGCAACCAATCCGCCATAAGAATGGCCGAGCACATTCCATTTATCATAATGCAAAGCGATACGCAAACCTTCCAGGTCTTCAATATCCCGTGCAAGAGAATATTCTTTTACATCCTTTGCTGTATCAGATTTGCCTCTTCCAAAGGCATCAAAATAAATAAGTGTATGGTTATTTGCCAGCGAATCAAATCTTCTATACGAGAAATGAGAGCTTCCCGGCCCGCCCGGAATTATTATCAGAGGTTCTCCTTTACCGGCAAGTACTACATAAAGCTTTGCGCCATTAACAGTAATATATTTTCCATCAGTGAAACTGTTCGGAAGTGTTTGTGCATTTAAAGAAAATTGAAGAAGCGCACATGCAAAAAGAAAGATTATTTTTTTCATAAACTAAAGGTGATTATAGAAGTGGAAGATAAAAATTTTTTTTCATTAAGCTTTAACTAAGGCTAAAAGCTTTTACAATATAACATTGAAAAAAATTATCTCACAATGCGATGATAATCACTTTGCGTTTATAAAACTTATTGTGAAGCGTTTTATGCATGCTCATGCACACCTTCTCTTATTTCTTCCAGCAGCTTTTTATTAAATGCCTCAAGGTCTTCGGGGCTACGGCTGGTAACCAATCCCCTGTCAACTATCACTTCTTTATCTTCCCAGTTCACTCCTGCATTTTTTAGATCAGTTTGTACAGAAGGATAAGAGGTCATATTTCTTCCTTCCAGTAAACCGGTTTCAATTAATAGTTGAGGTCCGTGGCAAATAGCAGCTATGGGTTTGCCTGCTTCCAAAAAGCTTTTTGCGAATTTCACGCAATCCGGGTTGATGCGCATCAGGTCAGGATTCATAACCCCGCCGGGTATCATCAGCGCATCATAATCGTCCGGGTGTGCATCAGATAAATTTACATCCACCGGTAATTCAATGCTCCAGTGATCGTGGTTCCATGCCTTTACTTTGTCTTTTTGGGGAGATACAATGTCAACCTTTATTCCTGCATCTTCCATTGCTTTTTTAGGACTGGTAAGTTCGGATTCTTCAAATCCGTTCTCAGTTAATATTGCTACTTTTTTCATGATTATATAATTTTTTGTGTAAGAAAATATTATTGTCTGGTGTAACTAAACACCTGCAATAAGTATGCCTTACGGAGAGAGGAGCAACTTATTTTTGATAATAATAATAGCAGGAAAAAATAATAATTGAGGTATCGGTGATTTTATAAATTAATCTGTGTTCTTCAAAAGCTTTAGGAACAAACTCAATATTTCTCATATCAGTTCATCAGCTTTTTCAGTAATGGTTTTTTGCTTTGTATTGTATTCTTCAATTCGTTCCATAAGATCCTGCGTATATTCAGGATCGCTCAGAATATATTCTGTTTCATCAGCCTGCTGTATTGTAATTTCAACCGTTTTATGTGGAAACATTTTTTTAATGCCGTCTATAATATCAGCAGAAAGGTTATCAGTATTTATGTGAATAGTTGTTTCCATACTTATTTGTTTATACAAATTTAATTTTTGTTATTTGCAATCATAAATAAACTGATAGTAAAGTTGAGCCATGGCACGTATTAAAGTTGACCTCCACGATATTTATAATAACAGCGCTGCTATAGACAAGGCATTGCAGCAGGCATTTAATGATGCTGTTGAAAAAAAGATACGTGAAGTGGAGATCATCCCTGGCAAGGGGAGCGGTCAATTACGCAAAAAAATAGAACGCTTTTTACAGCAGCCACATATTAAAAAACAATATCACCGCATAGAGAACGACAGCAAAAACTTCGGGAGGCTATTTGTTTATTTTAAGTTTTGATGAGCAACTTTAATAGGTTGTTGTCATATCCTCATCCACGCAAATAATAAAATCAGCTTTGTGTTTATTTTCTTCCAGCAGATGATGAATATCTTTTTGTGATACGGTAGTGATAGTACTAATGTTCAGCTTCGGACTGCTCTTTTTTAAATACCAAACAATACCCTCGTAGTTCTCTGAATGATAAGAACCATTATAATGGATAAACAAACTTCCGGGTTTATAATATTGTAAAATAAAATATGCCATTGTAGCATCTTTAAAAGCCTGGGCTTTCGGGAGGTTCTCACCACCATGCCCGGGCATCATGGTAAGTATATTTTTATAGCCGGGTAGTTCTGCATTATAAGCGATAGGTAATGGTGCTATCCATGTTTTTTCTTTTGCAGAAATAGTATCCAATACCTGGAAGCCTCCTTTGGTCACCATTGAAGCATATCTTCTCGGCACATTGGTAGCTGCAAAAACAATATTATTTTCTTTTGCAAAATTTACCAGCGGAGCATAATCAGTAGGATAGTTTTTCCAGAGGCGTGCCATTGAGTCTAAACCTTTTGGAGATAATTTCCCCTGCAGGTAAAGATCTAATGCAGGCTGATTATCCTGTTCAAACATTTCGGCACCAAGTACCAGGTTTCTGTATTGTTTCAGGTCTTTTGTTACTTCCAGCTGCAGCCAGTGAGATATAGGATTGTTATGAAGTTCGCCAAACAGTACAATGTCTTTCTGCTGCAGGGTTCTCAACATTTTTTGCCAGGATACTTTTTTACCTTTTGCATTGTACAATACATAAGCCGGCTTGTTTTGAGCAAATGCTGTGAGCAAAATGCAGGTAATTAACACCAGCAGGAATAATTTTTTCATTCCACAAAAGTCAGGTCTTTTTATGAATTTGATAAACAGAAATTATTTTATCACAGCAGTGCATATGCATTGTTCAAAAAAATACAGCCGCATCCATTTTATATTTTATTAAACTTATTAAAATAGAAATTAGCTCTATAAATTTTTTTTATTATGAAACTTCGTATCATCAACGGCAATTACAGGAGCGTAGGATTTTTGAAAATGAGGAGGTGATGTAAGATGGAAAAGAATTTGGAGGCATTCTATTTTACTTTGTCTGAATAATATTTTCTAAACCATGAAGGGACCTGTTTTTTATTAATCTTATCCCACTTCTTTTTTCCTTTTTGCAATTTAAAATGTGCGAACATTACTGAATTTCGTCCTTCCAACGAATTATCAAAAAAGAAAACCTGATACGCCAACTGACATGAATCGAACAACAAATCCAGAGATCGGTAATACCTGCTTACAATTTTATCCTCAGGTACATCATGTCCTTTTTTAGCTTTTCTTGCCTCAACCCTGAATTTATTAATTTCAGGAGATTCCGTAGATACAAAATACAGATAGACTTTATATCCGGCAGCCACTGCCTCTTGCATAATTTCTAATTTGGAAGGATGAGAAAATACTGTTTCAAATGAAAATTTCTTTTTTAATTCCAGTAATTTTTTTCTTAAAAAATCAGCGATTAGCTGTGCTAATCTCTCGTCTGATAATTTGTTTTTTAGATGAATGATATTACTTCTCAGAGAAAAAGATTTTATAAATTCCTCTTTAGGAAATTGGTTATTGATAAGTCCCGATGCAAGACCGATAGTAATAAATTCCTTGGGTTTAATATTGAGATTATATTGAGTAAATTTGAATCCTTTGTTTCGAAGTTGCACAGCAATATCATCAGCATTAATATAATAACCGAAATCAATAGACCTGCCATTAACTTTTATTGCTTGCACGTAGTCAATAACTGTACTCTTGCCGGAACCATTAGGTCCGGCAAATACCCGAAGACGGAGTTGAGTTTGCTTATTAATCGAGGGCAAGGATGCCGTTTGTATTTACAGATTCTATGGGAGAGATTTTTTCAATGTGACCATCTGCATATTTCTTTACCACCCATCCATGGTCTGCAATAATAGTGTATCCCATCAGTTGCATCGTTTCTACAGCCGCTTTGCGTACACCCGCACGGGCAGCAATTGCTAATTTTCTTTTTGTAAGATAAACAGACGGATGTTTTGTATGTCCATTCTTAGTTTTTGCCATATTTAAAATTACAAAATAACAGGCGGAATGACAAAAGATAGTTTATTAAGATTCAAAATTTCTTTCTGATGTTTTAATCTATGTAAGTACCGATGAACATACCTGCTACAGCAAAGCCTCCACTCCATGATGTTGCGGGGCAATGATGTAGTAACCGATCACAATTCCGGCGCCAGCAGCAATATCAACGGCAATTACAGAAGCGTAGGATTTTTGAAAGTGAGGAGATAGAATTATTTACTCTGCACTCTGTTTAAGCTGTTACACTGATATCTTTTTAAAGAATATTACTTTGATAATATCAGCGGTAACAACATACAACAATAATATACCCGCAATAATTCCGAGTAATTGCAAAGGTGGAACTACAAACCCCAAACCTGCTGCAAAAGGAGTGAAAGGCAATGCAATGGTGATAACAAAAGACAGCACGCTGAGCCAGATCAATAATTTACCCGGTTTGCTTTTTAATAAAGATTTATGTGTGCGGACTACAAATAATATCAGTAATTCTGTTAAGATAGATTCAATGAACCATGTAGTATGAAATACTTCAGCATTGGCTTTATACAATTTGTACAAAGCAAAAAAAGTAAGATAATCAAACACGGAACTATGCAGCCCGAAAACGATCATAAAATTTTTAAGTTGTTTTAAATTCCATTTTTGCGGAATCGCTAACTGATCTTCATCAACATTGTCTCCTGCAACCGACATGTACGGAAAATCAGTTAAGAAATTCGTCATTAAAATTTGTTGCGGCAGCATCGGCAAAAAAGGTAATATCAAAGAAGCGCCTGCCATGCTGAACATATTGCCAAACGTGGCGCTGGTGTTGGTATAAATATATTTGAGTGTATTTAAAAAAGTTCTTCTTCCTTCCAATATGCCGGCGTTCAATACACCAAGATCTTTTTCGAGCAGCACTACATCGGCAGCTTCTTTTGCAACATCAGTTGCATTGTTAATTGATATACCAACATCGGCGGCATTAATGGCTGCCACATCATTTATTCCATCACCCATGTAAGCAACTGTATTGCCTGCTTTACGCAATGCCTTTATAATACTTTCTTTTTGCTGCGGCTCTATCTCTGCAAATACATTGGCAGCCTGTACATGATGCACCAATGCTTCAGGACTCATCTTATTTATTTCGTCACCCGCTATCACCACTACATTCTTCATTCCTATTTTCTCAGCCATGTAAGCAGCCACCAGTTTGTTATCGCCTGTTATTACTTTAAGACCAACACCATTTTTTCTTAATGCCGTTATTATTTCTATAACACCTTCTTTCGGCGGATCGAACAGTAAAACAAAACCTGCAAAAATCATTTGCTGTTCATCGTCTTTGGTAAGGGCTATTTGTTTATCACTTTCTTTATAACAAACGCCAATGGTTCTGAAACCCTGGCTACTGAATTTTTGATACAGTTCATCAATCTTATTTTTTTCATCTGCAACAGGAACTATAGAACCATCACCCATCAATACCTTATCACAAATGGCAACAATGTTATTTAAAGCGCCTTTGGTTATCAGCAGGTGCTGCTGTGCTTTTTGCACACAAACACTCAGGCGCTTGCGGATAAAATCATACGGTATCTCGTCAGTTTTTGTATAGCCATCTGTCGAAATATCCATTGCACGCAAAGCATCATCCATCGGGTTAGGGAAACCCGTTTCAAATGTTGCATTTAAAAAAGCAAGTTGTTTAACCTTTGCATTTTCATTTCCGTCAATGCCAACAACAGAAGAAACTTTCAGCACACCTTCAGTAAGCGTACCTGTTTTATCAGAACAAAAAAGATTTACTTCTCCAAGATTCTGGATAGAAGATAATTTTTTTACGATCACTTTTTGTGCTGCCATTCTTTTGGCTCCGGCGCTCATGGCAATCGTCATGATGGCGGGTAATAACTCAGGCGCCATGCCAACAGCCAGTGCAAGTCCAAACAATAAAGAATCTATAAGCGGCCTGCCAAAATAAATATTCACAGCAAGAATAATTACTGCCAGTACAATGGTTATCTGCATCAGCAAATAGCCAAACTTTCTTATGCCTTTTTCAAAAGCGGTTTCATCAGCAGGTTTGGATAAGCTTGCCGATATCTTTCCAAACACAGTGTCGGCGCCGGTTAGCACAGCAATGGCTTTACCCGTGCCACTTACAATGCTGGTTCCTTCAAACAATACATTGCTTCGTTTATTCATACCTGTATCAGCCGGAAGTTTGCCGGGACTTTTTTCTGCAGGATACGTTTCACCGGTAAGCGTAGCTTCATTGGCATGCAGATCATTTTCTTCTATCAGCAAACAATCTGCAGGAATAATATCACCTGCGGCAAACAGTACTATATCGCCTGCGATAACTTCTTCTGTATACACTTCTGTAACTGCATTATCTCTCATCACTTTTACTTTGGTACGTATAATGGAGCGTAATTTTTCAACAGCCTTGCCTGCATGACGCTCCTGTATAAAGCTCATGATACCGGTAGCCAGCAGTATGAAAAGAATGATGAATACATCTGATGTTTCGCCCAAAAAAGCAGACAGTATAACGGCTGCCACCAGCAGCAATGTGAGCGGACTTTTAAACTGTGAGATGAATAAAATAATGTCCTGCAAAAGCTGCGGCTTCTCTTTCTTTTTATGTGAACCTGCCAGCAATCTTTTAGCAGCCTCTGCATTTGATAAGCCTGTTACAGAAGTTTGCAGCCCGGTAATAACTTCCTGCGGTTCGTATTGCCAGTATGTTGAAAGATCCATTGTGGTAATGCAATAAAAAATAAAAGAACAAGATAAGCTTTTTTGTTACCGGCATTAGTTTGTCTCCAGAAGAATCTTTCGGATATGGCGCCAGGGAGAATGATGAACCTGGTACAAATGGTGAAGATGGGTAAGTAGTTTATAGTACTTGCTAAAGTTATTTTATTTTAACCCGTTGGCGAAGTTATTTTGAAAGCATGGCTTTCAGCTCCGTAGGAGCAATATGTTAGTAGAAAATTGATCAAAAAAATGTACAGAACCCCGCAGGGGTGATATGTTTTATTTAACTTGCCTACCGGCAGGCAGGTATGCCGCTCCTATGGAGCTTATCTTCTATAAAATAATCATCATCTACTAACATATCGCCTCTATGAGGCTAAATATTATCTAAATAATTTAACTCCGCCAACAGGTTATTTTAATACTTCATTAATAAATTTAAAAATTTACGGTCTAATTTTTCACCATGCCAATCTTCCCAGGCAACATCAGTGCGTCCTGAATTAAGCACACCAAAATCTCCAATAAAATTCCATACAGCAAAGCCGATATTATTTTTAGAAAGTATATCCAGCACATCGCCAAACCATGCAAGAAATACATCATGCGGTGTTTTGTTATAGCAGCCACACTCCCCACAATGCACGCCAACACCTTTGTTCACAAGATCAATCCATGGCTTATAAAAAGTTTCCAGTTTTTCCCGGCTTAAATATTGATCGCCTACCTGTCCCGGCCATTTGGGATCGGGCAAATGCTCAATATCTTTATTGGCCCATGGCGCTTTATAATGTGATATCTGGTGCGGATAATAACCGCGGCAACTTTGTGAAATGTTGAGATCAATAAGTTCAGGAATTACAATATTACCACCGCTATTGCCATCTGCAATTACCAAATGATCCTTATTTTCTTTGTGTATGGTTTCAGCAGCTCTTTTGGCAACTTTGCGGTAAACCTCTCCGGGTACCGGGCCTGATTTGGAATGCTGATCATTCATATCTTCCCGCATGCTTGGCTCGTTCACAAGGTCAAAACTTATTTTTTTGGCCGATACATTTTTATATCGCTTTGCCCACATGCCCCAATGAAAATTAAAAGCATCCTGCGCTGTCTCATCTGTCCACAAATTATACGGTTCATGAAACCCGGCATTAATGCAATAGCCAGGCGCACGGTGCAGGTTAATGCTTGTATGCATGCCGTATTTATGCGCCATTGTTACAAGGCTGTCAATACGATCAACAGCTTTTTCATCAATATTATAAACTTCTGCGGGGGTAATATTCCTGGTGCGGTCAATATTTAAATAATATGGATAGGCAATTGGCAAGCGTACAAAATCAAATCCCCAGTCCTGCATCCACTTTAAATGTTCTTCTGTAGTGGTAAGCTTTGCAGAGGTAGGGTTAGGTGAAAAAAAATCCAGCAGGTTAAACCCTTTCCATTTGGGCAGTTTGTTGCCTGGTTTTAATGTAATTGAGGTTAAAGCGGATGTGCCGCTTACACTTATGCCCGCAGCAATAAGCCCTGAATTTTTAACGAAGGTCCGGCGTTGCATTATTAATTGTTTTTATAAAAAAAAATGCTGCAATAAATATGCCTTTCTCTTTAATAAATATGATTCAATTTGTACGGCATAAAGTTTTGGGTTGATAACAGTGGCTACACCATTAATTACAATGTTATCAAAGTGGGATTTATGAAAGTGAGGAAATATTCAACACTCAACATTCAACACCTGCCTGCCGGTAGGCAGGTTCAATAATCAATATTCAAGTGAGACCGTATTGCTTAACTAAACGACATTGGGCGGCAGTGTGAAGTTTATCCTGAGTTAATTGAATATCCCATCAGGGAATAGCCTTAAAATATATTTTTATTTTCAGGTTATAGCCTTATATTTGTTAATAATTATTAAGGTTATAGCCTTATGAAGAAAACAAAGCAACATAAACTTTTAGTTGAACAACTGGATAAAAAACTTCAGTCACTCAAAAGCCTTAAGGAAATCGCAATTCCCGGGAGAGGATGGATACATGCAATAAGAACCGCTTTAAAAATGTCGTTAAGACAAATGGGAAACAAACTTTCCATTACTCCCCAAAGCATGAAAGAAATAGAACAACGGGAGAAAGATGATTCCATTACTTTAAAAAATTTACGGGAAGCAGGCAAAGCACTAAACATGCAATTAGTATATGCTTTTATTCCAAAAGAAGAGTCGCTGGAAAAAATGATTGAGAAGAAAGCTCATGAGATAGCAAAAGAAATCGTAAAACGAACATCGCACAACATGATGCTGGAAGACCAGGAGAACTCTAAGCAGCGGATTGAAAAAGCAATAAAAGAAAGAGCAGAAGAAATTAAAAATGAAATGCCAGGCTATTTATGGGATTAGATATCGTTAGTACAAATGGACAGACACCACTGGATGAAGATGAAAAAGAAGGGCTGCTGATAAAAAGCATCACCACACAAAGCGAGTTAAATGAATTTGAACAACAGAATATTGAAAAGGCTATGCTGTGGCTGAGATCAAAAAAATTCAATACCGAAGAAATACTTTCAGAAAAATTTGTGAAGGATTTGCACCGTCGCATGTATGCCGGTGTATGGAAATGGGCTGGTGACTTCCGGCGAACGGATAAGAATGTAGGAATAAGTAAACACCATATACTTACGGCCTTGAAGCAATTACTGGACGATTGCCTTTACTGGATACAGCATAATAGTTTTCCGGATGAAGAAATTGCTATACGTTGTAAACATCGCATTGTACAAATACATTGTTTTGCCAACGGCAATGGACGACATTCACGGTTGATGGCTGATGTTATGATGGAAAAAATTTTTCACCTTTCTCCTTTTACCTGGGGCGCCGCTAACCTTGTAAAGCAGGGTGATCCCCGGGCCGCTTATATAAAAGCATTGAAAAAAGCCGATGCCGGTAATTATGCAAAACTGCTGGCTTTTGCAAAATCATAATGGCGGATGTAATTTATTTATTATGCAGCCAGCTGTAGATGATCGTAAAGGTTATCACCTTTTTTGTTTTCTTTTTTGGTTACCGGCATTTTGTTTTCATGACGGCATCTTTGCTCCCCGTAGTTTAAGATTTATATTTCAATTGAATTGGTAATAACAGCTTGCGTGTGGTTGAAAGGTTTATTATGAGAAAAGGGAATCTGCCCTCAGTAAATTTGTTCATCATACGGCAGGGAAACGGTTGCCGCAGTTTCTTTGTTCAATATAAATGGATTTCGCCATGCAACATAAGCTGCCAGTAAACCCATTAAAATTAATAACGACAAACCTTTTGAAAGATCGGCTTTTTCAGATATAAAGCCAATAACAGAAGGACCGGTAAGAAAGCCAATCAGTCCGCCGGTAGTTATCATCGCATATCCTTCTACAGTACTTACCCCGGGAATATTTGCAGATGCCCTGAATAAAACAGGCACAATACAACAGCAACCCAAACCAACCATAATATATCCCAGTATGGCAACCATTATCACAGGCGCTGTTACCACTACTAAAAAACCGGTTGCTGCCAACAGGCTTCCGGATACTACTACATTTTTACTACCCAGTTTTGTAATAAGCATATCGCCGTTTAACCTTCCCACCGTCATGGCCACAGAAAACCCCGCATATCCCAGGCTTATCAATGCTTTGGGCGCAAATAATATTTCTTTAAAATAAATAGCACTCCAGTCGGCCACGCAACCTTCGGCCATAAAACTAACCATGCAAATAAAGGAGATGCCCAGGATGGAAGAAGAGGGCAATTTAAATGCAGACCTGGAATGGATGATATCCCGGTTAGCCAGCAAATGATGTTTATTGCAAAGAATGATAACGATAAGAACAGATGCTACCGCCACAATTTGCCAGCCGGATGGAATATGCACTACAAATAGTAAAGCGGCAATACCTGCGCTTAGTGCGCCTCCCAGGCTATACATTCCATGGCAGGTACTCATCAGCAGCCTGTTGTATTTTTTCTCCATCAGGTTTACCGTGGCATTGGCAGATACACCGTTTAAAAAACTAATGGCGCCAAGGCAATACAGGCATATCCAGAACATGAACCGGTTTACCGAATTGATCTGCAATATCATGATGCAGCACACAATTATATAGCCGGTGTACATCCACCGTCCAACAGAGATCTTACTGAATACCCTTGCAGATAATAACATACCTGTGATGGCTCCCAATGGAGAAAGCAGTAGTGAAAGGCCAAGACTGCCATCAGTAAAACCAAGCCTGGTTTTTATGCCCGGTATGGAAGCCACCCAAATGCCAAATAAAAGACTGGAGGTAGCAAACAGAAAGCCTACTGCAAGGGCAGGTTTATTTTTGATAAAAGAAGAAAAATTCTTAATCATGATACAACGAAAATGGAAGTTGCGAACTTACAATAAAGTTAAGTAGCACATGTATCTGTCTGGAAGAAAAT